>JAILDJ010000044.1 GCA_024689505.1 Clostridiales bacterium | reverse complement strand
CAGCTGGATCAGTTCGACCAGATCCTTCTGCTCGTCACCCGACAAAGACGCTTCCACGGTCTCCAGGCCGGGTTCGTACCACTTTAATTCCTCGTTGAATGAAAACATACAAATCTCCTATTTTCTTATCCAGGGTTCGATATATTCCAGTACCGCACCGATCAGATACAAAGACCCGCACACGATCGTCGTGCCGCGTGTCCCGGCAGCCGCATCGACCGCCGCTTTCAGGTCCGGGAAGGGGATGCAGGGCACCTGCCGCTGTATCATCGTCTCCAGCATCTCGGCATCCACCGAATCCTCTCCGGGGATCGGTGTACAAAGCATCCGGGTGATCTTTTCTTTTCCTAAGAGGATCCCGGAAAGAACACCGCTGGAATCCTTTTTGCTGAGCACGCCCAGCAGCACCTGCACAGGTTCCTCCTGCGAACCGATCCACTGTCCCAGGCGTCTGGCAGCGTCCGGATTATGGGCACCGTCCAGGATCAAGGTCCCTTCACCAACGCAGATACGCTGCATACGGCCGGGCCAGATCGTATGCTCCAGTCCTCGAGCCACCGCCTCTTCGGGGATCGATATCCCCGTCAGCCGCAGGACCCGGACGGTCTTAAGCACCGCTTCCGCGTTATCATATTGATACGCCCCTTGCAGTGACAAACTATATCCTTGTCCATCCCGTGTCAGGAAACAGGCAGGAGCTGCCATGTATAAAGGACTGGTCTTCTCCTCCGCCTTCTGCCGCAGGACCTGCGTGACACAGTTCGGCTCCTTTGCGATGACCACCGGTACGCCGGCTTTCATGATGCCGGCCTTTTCTCCCGCGATCTCCTCCATAGTATTTCCCAGGACCCGCGTGTGATCCAGACTGATGGACGTGATCAGGCAGCAGACCGGCTGCTCGATGATGTTCGTTGCGTCCAGACGCCCGCCCACGCCAGTCTCCAGGATGCAGAAATCCGGCTGCGCATCGGCAAAGTATAACAATGCCGTGGACGTAAGGAACTCAAAAAACGTTGCGTGCGGAAATCCTTCCGACACCAGCGTTTCATTGGCGGCACGGACCCGGTCCAGATATGAAACGAAGTTTTCCGGATTGATCAGATCATGGTCGATGCGGATGCGTTCCCGGTAATCCACCAGATGCGGCGAAATGAACATACCGACCCGGTATCCCGATTCCATCAGGATCTGCTGCAGCATGGCACAGCAGGAGCCCTTTCCATTGGTACCGGCCACATGGATCACCTTGAGGTGCCGTTCCGGGTGTCCCAGGCGGTCCATGAGGCGCAGCATATTGTTCAGTCCGTCCTTATGCCCGTAACGGGGCACATCTTCCAACCATTGGATGGCTTCTGTAAAACGTTCTGTCATTTTACTCCAGTCGAGCCAGCTGCGTGACGACCTCCTGCAGCATGGCATTGTATTTCACAACTTTGTTTCTTTCTTCCTCGACCACATTGGCCGGTGCTTTGGAAACGAAGCGCTCATTGCTGAGCTTTTTCTCCGCACGCTCGATCTCACCCGCCAGGCGGTCCTTTTCTTTGTTCAGGCGGGCACGCTCTTTGTCCAGATCCACCAGCTGCTCCAACGGGATGAAGGCCGAACCGTTCTGCAATGGGATCTGCACCGCGCTCTCAGAAAGGCCGGTGCGGTCCTCCTGCACGATGACCTGATCCGCGAAGGACAGAGGCGCGAAGAAACCGGCGCCGCGGCGGAAGATGTCCGCCACATGGGCATCCGTGGTCACCACATATACGGTCGCCTTGGTCTTCGGCGGCACGTTCATGGTCGCACGAATGTTGCGGATGGCACGGATCGCTTCCTTCATCACGGAGATTTCTTCTTCCTCGGCCGGGAAGTTCCAGGCCTCCTGATAGACCGGCCAGTCGGAGATCATGATGGAGCCTTCCTCCGGGCAGATATAGGAGAAGATCTCCTCGGTGATGAACGGCATGTACGGATGCAGCAGTTTCAGCGCGGTACGCAGGACGGCTTTCAGTGTCCACAGCGCGGTGGTGCGGGACGTACCCTTCTCACCGTACAGGCGGGACTTGACCATCTCGATGTACCAGTCACAGAACTCATCCCAGAAGAAGTCGTTGAGCTTGCCCACAGCAAGGCCCAGTTCGTACTTCTCCATGTTGTCGGTCACATCACGGACCAGATCGTTCACCTTGGACAGGATCCAGCGGTCGGCCGCTTCCAGATCCTCCGCAGGTACGGTCTCCGGCAGATCCTCATCCAGATTCATCAGGATGAAGCGGGACGCGTTCCAGATCTTGTTGGCGAAGTTGCGGCTGGCCTGCACCTTGGTCTCGGAATAGCGCATGTCGTTGCCCGGCGCGTTGCCCGTCACCAGAGTGAAGCGCAGCGCGTCTGCGCCATATTGTTCGATGACCTCCAGCGGATCCACGCCGTTGCCCAGGGATTTACTCATTTTACGGCCCAGCTCGTCGCGCACCAGGCCATGGAAGATCACCGTGTGGAACGGCACCTGGCCTGTCTGCTCGATACCAGAGAAGACCATGCGGATGACCCAGAAGAAGATGATATCATATCCGGTCACCAGCACGTCGGTCGGATAGAAATACTTGAGAGCTTCGGTTTCTTCCGGCCAGCCCAGCGTGGAGAACGGCCACAGTGCGGAAGAGAACCAGGTGTCCAGGGTATCTTCATCCTGATGGAAGTGCGTACCGCCGCACTTCGGGCAGACCGCAGGAGCCCCGCCCTTATGGACCACGGTCTCGCCGCAGTCATCGCAGTAGTAGGCAGGGATCCGATGGCCCCACCACAGCTGACGGGAGATACACCAGTCGCGCATATTATTGATCCAGTTCAGGTAGATCTTATTCATGCGTTCCGGCACCAGCGTCAGACGGCCGTCTTCCAGCGCCTCCCGGCAGGTTTCGGCCATTTCCTTCATACGCACGAACCACTGGGGCTTGATCATGGGTTCTACGGTCGTATGGCAGCGATCATGCGTACCCACGTTGTGCACATGGTCTTCCACACGCACCAGCAAGCCCAATTCCTCCAGGTCTTTTACGATCTGCGCACGAGCTTCGTAGCGGTCCATACCACAGTACTTACCGCCCTGCTCGTTGATCGTGGCATCATCGTTGAGGATGTTGATCTCCTCCAGTTCATGACGCTTGCCCACTTCAAAGTCGTTCGGGTCATGGGCCGGAGTGATCTTCACACAGCCGGTCCCAAATTCCTTGTCGACGTAGGCGTCGGCGATCACCGGGATCTGACGGCCGGTCAACGGCAGTTCGAGCATCTTGCCCACAAGGTCGGTGTAACGTTCATCTTCCGGGTTGACGGCCACGGCGGTATCGCCCAGCATGGTCTCCGGACGGGTGGTCGCGATCTCTACGAATCCATCCTCACCCACGATCGGGTACTTGATATGCCAGAAATGACCGGCTTGCTCTTCATGTTCCACTTCCGCGTCGGAGATGGAGGTCTGGCAGACCGGGCACCAGTTGATGATACGGGATCCCTTATAGATCCAGTTCTTGTCGTACAAGCGCACGAAGACTTCTTCCACAGCCTTGTTGCAGCCTTCGTCCATGGTAAAGCGCTCCCGCTGCCAGTCCGCGGAGGAGCCCATCTTCTTCAACTGCTTGATGATGCGTCCGCCGTACTCTTCTTTCCATTCCCAAGCCCGTTTCAGGAACCCTTCTCGACCCAGCACTTCTTTGTTCGGGATGCCTTCCTTCTTCAGCTGCTCGATGACCTTGACCTCAGTCGCGATGCTGGCGTGGTCGGTACCGGGCTGCCACAGGGCGTTGTAGCCCTGCATGCGCTTGAAGCGGATCAGGATGTCCTGCATGGTGTTGTCCAGCGCGTGTCCCATATGCAGCTGCCCTGTAACGTTTGGTGGCGGCATCACGATCGTAAATGGTTTCTTTTCCGGATCCGGATCGGCACGGAAGTACCCCTGTGCTTCCCAGTTGGTGTACAGACGCTCTTCCACGTCCTTCGGATCATAGGTGGTGGGTAGGTTTCTCATGATTCTTTCTCCTCGTTGATGATCAAAGATGTAAGTATCGCTTCCAGATAGTCATTGTCTTCCTGCTGTGTGAAATCACAGAGGGCGATCTGAAAGATGTACTGTTCATAGGGGATGAGGGCCAACTGGATCATACAAGTGGTCTCATCATTGCTAAGGCGATAGGCGACGGTCAATGCGTCGACGCTGCCATAATGTCGGATGCGGGCGTTCTGCTCCACGTCGGCGTAGAGACCGGCCTGGTTCTTGATCGTACGGCTCATGCCGTTCAGATCATCCATCGTGGCTTCCAGGTCCTCCGCGGTGACATCCTGGCCAGTCGTATAGCAGCTGATCGTCAGGTAATCGATCGTTCCCTGCTCACGTCTAGGTGAAGCCAGGACCTTCACGACCTGGGCAGTCGTCTTCAGGCCGAACAAGCCGGTGCCACTGTTGATCGACTGCGCCATGGCATCCGCGTCTTCTTCGTGCCAGCCGGCTTCAAACTTGAACGTCAGCGGATCCGCTGCATATTCTCCCCAGCCGGAGGGGATCCGGACACTTGCGTCGGTATACCCTCCGCATCCGGTCAGAAGGAAGATGAGGCCGAGCCAGAGGACGGCCAGCTTCCACTGCTTTATCTGTAATCGGAATGCCATATGCCCTCCTTTTCGATACGCAGGAATTCGTTGATCCGTGGGCTTTCCATCGCCTGCAGCTGGTCTTCCAGATCCTCGACCAGCTTGTAGTCCGACAACTTGTCCCGCTCGTACCAGGCGTTGTGGCCTTCTACCGAATCCCGCAACGTGCCCTTGTACGCGTGTGCTCTGAAGAGAAAGACGATGTAGCGTTCACCCTCTCCATTGCGGAACTGCTTCACACAGCAGAGTTCAGGATCCAGGATCGTAAGGCCGGTCTCCTCCCGCATCTCCCGCACGACCGCATCCACGATGGATTCCATCAGTTCGAGGTGGCCGCCCGGCAGACACAGTCCGGCCCATTCCCGGTACTTGCTCTGCTGCAGCAGGATCCGTCCTCCATCATACAGCGCGCATCCCACGGTCAGTTCCGTCATTTCACTTTTATGTGCCATTTTTTCACCATTTATAACTCAAATTCCCGGCAGACGATGGTCCTGCGGTTATAGGTATATGAAACATACAATCGGCCCTCATTGTGGAGCAAGGAGGGATAGGAATACTCTCCCGGGCTGTCCTCCAGCGTACAGACGGTCTCGAAGGTCTTTCCATTGTCGTTCGAAGACATCAGGACCAAGGGCGTGCGTTTGGCCCAGTTCCCGCTGACCGGATTGCAGCAGAGGATCAGGCGCCCCAGCCCCAGGCTGACCACATCGAAACCGCTGTTATTGTTGGGGATCTCCGTACGCTCAGGCACGCTCCAGGTCGCGCCGTCGCTGCTGTCAGACCGGTACAGCCACCCTTCGGTACTGCGCATCAGCATGTGATAGACGCCCATCTCGCTTTCCCAGATGGAAGGCTGGATCAGACCGCGGCGTGCTTCCATGACCGGCTGTCCTTCTTCCATCAGGCGCAGCGCCTCGCTGCGGGTCCAGGTCTGGCCATCATCTGTCGAGGTATCACAATAGCTGACCCATGGGCCATCCTCCGTGGAAGCCCCGGCCAGCAGCCTGCCATCGGACGCGATGCAGATCTTGGTCCGTACCGGCCCCATGTTGTCGATCTCGCGTACCGTACCATTGTTCAGGTCCTTGACGTGCGTATGCCAGGAAGGGATCTGCATACCAACTTTGTAGAACAGCAGCAGGTTGCCACCATATTGGAACAGGACCGGGTTCCAGTGCGCCGTTTCATCATCCTTGGCCACGATCTCCGGCGCCTGCCAGCGGAATCCATCATAGATGGACTGCCAGATGGCCACATCTCCTGCGCCTTCCTGCGTGCCCGCGAACCAGACAGCGGTCAGCCGCCCATCGGCCAGCAGGGCGATGTTCGAAGCATGACAGCTGTCGAAAGGCACCTGCTTGGGGTCGAAAACGAAAGGATCCTTCGTGATTTCCCGCATCATACCGCGCGCTCCTGTCCGTCCGTGAGTCTGGCACGGAAGTCCGAACCACGCTCCATGGCGGTGATACCTGTCCTGCACAGTTCCAGGATCTCATACTGACCCAGGATCTCCATGAAACCATCGATCTTGTCCGGCTCTCCGGTCAGTTCCATGGTCATGGCACCGATGGACAGATCGATGATCTTGGCTTTATAGATGTTCGCGATCTCGTGGATCGCCGCTCGGTTGGTCTCGTCCGCATGGACTTTGATGAGCAAGAGTTCCCGCAGTACGCTCTGCGAAGGATCCAGGACGATGACTTTGCGCGTCGTCTTGAGCTTCGCGGTCTGCAGCAGCACCTGCTCCAGGATCTGCGGGTCCCCCTGGACCACGATGGTTATGCGGGAGATCAGCGGATTCTCCGTAGCGGAGACAGTCAGTGAATCGATGTTGAAGCCGCGCCGTCCGAACAGAGACGTGATCCTTGTCAGGACACCGGCAGTATTATCGACCAGAAGGCTCAGCACTTCTGTATTCTTCTTCATTTCTTTATCTCCTTGCCCATGGCTGATGCATTTTCTTCTTGAATGATATCGTCGATCGTGCCGCCCGCGGGGATCATCGGCAGGACGTTCAGATCCCGTCCGATCGGACATTCGATCCAGACTGGCACCTGCGATGTGAGCGCTTCTGCAAAGGTTTCGCGGAAACTCTCCGCATTCGTACAACGGTATCCCCGGGCCCCGAACCCTTCGGCGACTTTGACGTAGTCCGTCTTACGATCGAGCTCCGTCGCGGAATATCGGCCTTTGTAGAACAGTTCCTGCTGCTGATGCACCATGCCCAGAGACTGGTTGTTCATGATGACGGTGATGATCGGCAGCCCATAGCTGACGGCCGTCGCGGCTTCGATCATGTTCATGTGGAAAGACCCGTCCCCTGTGATATGGACGACCGTCCGGTCCGGGAAGGC
>JAILDJ010000039.1 GCA_024689505.1 Clostridiales bacterium | reverse complement strand
TTTATGTTCAGAGAAGGGTTTTTGTGGGGCGGCTCTGTCTCCTGCATGCAGACAGAAGGCGCCTGGGACGAAGACGGCAAAGGCATGAGCATCTACGACATCATGCCGGTCAAGGAGGGACATTCCGACTGGAAGGTCGCCATCGATTTCTATCATCGCTATAAGGAAGATATCGACCTGTTCGCCGAGATGGGGTTCAATTGCTATCGTTTTTCCATCAGCTGGAGCCGTGTGCTCCCGGAAGGAGAAGGCGCGGTCAATGAAAAGGGCCTGGGCTTTTACGACAGGGTCGTCGACTACATGCTGGAGAAAGGCATCGAGCCGATGATCTGCCTGTATCATTTTGACGTCCCGCTGGCGCTTTTGAAAAAGTACGGCGGCTGGGAGAACCGCGGGATGGCGGAAGCGTTCATCCAATATGCGGAGCTCATCGTCAAACATTTCGCCGGACGGGTGAAGTATTTCGTGCCCAGCAACGAGCAGAACGCCGCGATCCTGGTCTCCGCTTTCCATCGGGCGATCGGCGGCGGAACGGCACCGCAGTCTCCGGCAGAGATCGCGCGGGATCAGAACCGGGTCATGCATCACATGATGCTGGCCAGCGCCGGGACCGCACGGGCGGTGCACACATACGCACCGGACGCACAGTGCGGCGGCATGGTCAACTACACGGCATTTTATCCTTACACCTGCAAGCCGGAAGACGTCCAGATGGCCCGTACGGCGCAGCGTACCTATGAAGGCCGTGTCCTGGATACCTTCGCGACCGGAGAGTACCCTCAGGATCTGCTGGCGGATTGGGACCGCAATGATACCTGGCCGGAGATCGAAGAGGGCGACCTGGAACTGATCCGCAGGGATCCCATGGATTTCATCGCTATGAGCTATTATGTTTCTGCCGTGGTCGAAGGGACGGGTGATTACAGCCCGGCGGCTATGCTGGCGGCGATGGCCGGAGGCAAATCGCTGAAGAACCCGTACCTTAAGGAGAGCGAGTGGGGCTGGACCATCGATCCGGTGGGTCTGCGCATCGCGGCAACAGAAGTCTATCGCCAGACGCGTCTCCCGGTCTATGTCATCGAGTGCGGGATCGGCGTCCATGAGGAGGCGGATGAGAACGGCTATGTGGATGATGAATACCGCATCGCCTATTTCCGCGATCATATCCGTGAACTGAAAAAATCTGTGGACGAGGACGGCGCGGACATCCGCTCCTTCCTGACCTGGGGCCCGATCGATATCCTCAGCTCCCAGGGCGAGATGGCCAAACGCTATGGTTTCATCTATGTCAACCGTACGGATGAGGACCTTAAGGACCTGAAGCGCAGCAAGAAGAAAAGTTTCGACTGGTTCAAGAAGGTCATCGAGACGAATGGAGAAGTATTATGAACAGAATCATTTTTGACGTCGGAGCCAGCAACATCAAATTCGCGCTGATGACACCGGAAGGTGAGATCCTGAAACGTAAGAAAGTTCCAACACCGTGGACCGGCCTGGACGATTATCTAAAGACTTTTGAAGACCTGGCGGCGGACTGCCTGGACCAGGCGGACGGCGTCGGTATCTCCACGAACGGGCGCATGATGCCCGATGGCAATACATACCGCGCTTACACTGCGGATTACCTGACCGGCGTGGATATCAAGAAAGAACTGGAAGCCCGGCTGCATCTGCCCGTGGCGGTAGAGAATGATGGCGAGGCCGCGGCTATCGGTGAGTGGCAGTTTGGTGCCGGCCGCGGTACGAACACCTCCATCACTATCGTGCTGGGCAGCGGCATGGGCGCCGGCATGGTCGTGGACGGCAAGCCCTGGCGCGGCGTAAAGCGCAATGGATCCATGGTCTTCGGTCAGCTGATCCAGTCCGACATGACGGAAAGCGGCTATGCGATCTCTGGTATCGAGACCGGTTTCATGTTCCTGCTGATGCAGGCGGCCGGTGCGAAGCATATGACCATGGAGCAGATGACAGGCCCCTATTTCTTCGAACTGGCGGAGCAGGGCGACCCGGTGATCCTGGCGCTTCTGGAGAACTTCTGCAAGGCGGTGGCCTTCACGATCTTCAACAACGCGATGATGCTGGATCCGGACATGGTCATCGTCACTGGAGGCCTGGCGGAGCAGCCGATCCTGATCCAGAAACTGCATGAGGCGATGCAGAAGGTGCTGATGGGATGCATGTCTTTCACAGGTTTCGACTTGAGTCAGATGTCCGGCGTCGGCATGGACATGAGTGATTTTATGATCGATTTCGTCAAGGGAGAGCTTTGCCTGGACGCGAACCTGTATGGTGCCCTGTATTGCATCAATCAGCTTTTGGAGAAATAAAAAAAGCGCCTCAATCAGATGGGGCGCTCTTTCTGTACTCATGCGGGGTCATACCGGTGTACTCTTTGAATACCTGGGAAAAATGGCTTTGGGAACTGAAGGCCAGGATCTGCGCGATCTCCGCGTAAGGAATGTCCGAGTAGAGCAGCATGTTGCAGGCGGCTTCCATACGTTTTTTCTTGATATAAGCCGCGATGCCGATACCGGTCTCTTTTTTGAACAGTGTGGAAAAGTAGGTGCGGCTGACACCCACGTGATCCGTCACGTCCTGTGCCGTGATCGGTTCATGCAGATGGTTGTAGATATAGTCGAACGCGCGGACCACGTTGCGGGAATACACGTTGGCCTTATCCAAAGCCGCGACCTCCAGGGTATAGAAGCGGATCATTTCAATGGCCATTTCATTGATCTGCTCAATGCTGGTCATCTCATCCACCGCCTGGATGAACAGGTCGCTGGCGGTGTTGGACCGCTCGGTATCCATCCCGACGGACATGGCGGCACGTCCCGCAAGGGTAGCGGTGGCGACGAAAATGTATTTTGCGTTGCGCAGTGGATCCTTGGATGTCGTGCCTCCGAGACCGGCTTTGATCATTTCCTTCAAAGCATCGACGGAGCGCAGATCACCGGCTTTGAGAAACTCAAAGGTGCGCAGATCCTCCTCTGTGCTTTGATGGCGGATACCGGCTTCGCGCTGGACATATTCCTGATAGCGCAGCTGGCGTTCAGTAATGGAACCTGGCATGAGACCGACCTTCTTCTGCTTCGTTTTTCATTATCATAAACTGAGAAAATGTGCTTTGTCAATGCAGAAATATAACAAATTTGATATATTTCGAACAAATCAAATATCCACAAAGCAATGTATGAAGTATAATTAGATCAACAAACATTAGGAAGGGTATCATCATGAGCAACAACAAGAACGCAAATTCGATCCAGATCGCGCGTAAATACCTGGACAGCCTGGTCGTGGAAGGCAGGATCCTTGGCGCGGTACATCCCAGTAGCAAGGTCACTGTTTTGGGCAAGGAATTTGAAACTCCCATCATGACGGCAGCCCTCAGTCATCTGAAGCCGGGGCTGGCAGGGTATGTGGAAGGTGCGAAGCTGGCCGGCGCCCTGGCATCCGTTGGCATGTGCGAAGAGCCGGAGATGGAACAGGTACTTGCGACAGGCGCGTCCGTGATCGAGATCATCAAGCCCTATGCGGACAAGGAAGCGATCCTGAGCCGCATCCGTTTCGCGGAGGAGAACGGTGCCTTTGGCGTCGGCATGGACGTGGAGCACTCCGTCAACTCCGACGACGATGAGGATTCCATGGTCGGTCCTTTCGCCATGAAGCTGCCGACGTTGGACGAACTGAAAGCATATGTAGCTTCGACCAAGCTGCCCTTCTTCTTCAAAGGCGCGCTGAGCGTACAGGACGCGCTGACGGCGAAGGAGATCGGCGCAGCCGGTATCATTCTGAGCCATCATAACAGCCTGATGAAATGGGCGATCCCGCCCTATGC
>JAILDJ010000266.1 GCA_024689505.1 Clostridiales bacterium | reverse complement strand
AACGAACAGGTCCGCTTCGCCATGGATCAGCAGGATGGGCACTTTCGCGTGCCGCACAGCTTCCACCGCATCGGCCGCGTTCGGATCGAAACGGCCGAACAAGCGGGCGCCAAGATACAGGAATGGCCAGGCCAGAGCCGGGGGGAGCTTCATATCGGTGCAGACTTTGCGGATGATCGCCTGCGGGGCGGAGAAGGGGCAGTCCGCCACGATCCCTTTGACGTTGGCGGGCAGGTCCAGTGCGGAGGCCATGAGCACCGTGGCGGCGCCCATGGAGATACCGTTCAGGATGATGCGCACGTCCGGTCCGAAACGGTCCACGGCGTATTTCGTCCAGGCCAGACAATCGTAACGTTCATTGACACCGAAGGTGATGGTGTGGCCTTCGCTGGCGCAGTGCGCGCGCTCCTCGATCATCAGAAGGTTGTGCCCCTCGTTGAAGTAGATGGCGGATCCGCCGGAAAAGTCGCGGCAGGGGGTGCCACGGTAGCCGTGAAAGCAGATGTCCAGCGGCGCTCCGTCCGCTTGATGATAATAACGTCCGGCCAGCTTCAGACCGTCGAACGAGGTGATCCATACCCTTTCGAAGGGCCGCGCTGCGAAAGTGCGGATCATTTCTACGGACAGGTCATGGTACACGGCCATCTGCGGCGTATCCATGATATTGAGATCATCGTTCTGCCGGCTGTTCGGGGAGTAAAAAGCGATGCGGTAAACGACATAGCTGATCAGGAGGACCAGCACGGCGGTCGCTGTGATCATAAGCAAAAACCACATAGAATAAAACTTCCTTTCTATATAGTCCAGAGTATACCATGTTTTGAGGGAAAAGGGTATGAAAGATTTTTACAAGAAACTGTACCGGCTGGCGCTGCCGATCTCTCTGCAGAGCCTGCTTCTGGCCTCCGTCGCTGCGGCGGATGCCTTCATGCTGGGACGTATCGAGCAGAATGCCATGGCGGCGGTCTCGCTGGCCACCCAGATCCAGTTCGTGCAGAACATGATCATCAGTGCGGCCATCGGGGCGGGCTCCATTCTGGGGGCCCAGTACTGGGGCAAACAGGACACACGCACCATCAACGACATCTTCTGTCTGATGCTGCGCATCTGCGGCATCCTGTCATTGGTGTCGGCGCTGGCCTGCGTCTTCTTCCCACAGTATCTGATGCTGGCCTTCGCTCACGATCCGGAACTGGTCCGCATCGGCGCTTCCTACCTGCGCATCGCCGGATGGTCCTACCTGCTGACCGGCATCTCACAGTGCTATCTGACGGTCATGAAGATCAGCGACCATGCCGCCGCCAGCGCCTGGGTCAGCGGCGTCGCCGTCATTCTGAATATCGTTCTGAACGCGGTCTGCATCTTCGGTCTTTTGGGCGTGCCGGCCATGGGTGCACGCGGCGCTGCGCTGGCAACGCTGATCTCCCGCATCGTGGAGTTCGGTCTGTGCATCGGCCTGTCGTACAAGAAGAGCTTCCTGCATCCGGAACTGAAGAGCTTCTTCAGCCGCAACAAACTGATCGAAAAAGACTTCATGAAGTGCGCGATGCCGTTGGTCGGCGCCATGCTGCTCTGGGGCATCGGATTCACATCTTATACGGCGGTCATGGGACATATGGGGGCAGATTCCGCCGGAGCCAACTCCATCGCCTCCGTCATCCGTGACCTGGTCTGCTGCTTCTGCAACGGTATCGGCGCAGCTGCAGGCATCGTCGTAGGCAATGAACTTGGCGCGGGGGATCTTGCGACCGGCAAGCTGTATGGCGAAAAATGTATGAAGATCGGCTATATCATAGGATTCGGGTCTACGGCGATCGTTCTGGCCGTCACCCCGCTGGTGATGAGCTTCGTGCAGCTGACGCCCCAAGCGCACGCGTATCTTGTCGGCATGATGATCATCATGTCGGTCTATATGATCGGCCGCGCGGTGAACACGGTCATCATCAACGGCATCTTCGCCGCGGGCGGTGACACGTTGTTCGATATGTATAGTCTGTGTGTCTGTATGTGGGGACTGGCGGTGCCTCTGGCCTTCCTCGGCGCCTTCGTCTTCCATTGGCCGGTACTTTTGGTCTACAGCTGCACCTGCCTGGACGAGGTCGGAAAGATTCCGTGGGTCATGTATCATTACCGTAAGTATAAGTGGGTCAAGGACCTGACGCGGGAGCGCGAACCGCAAAGCGTTTAGGCGGCCGGATCCGCTCTGTTTTGACAGCCGAAATTACTGCAATTATCGTAAAATGAAGCCATCCTATTAGCAAAATTGCAAAAAATCCGAGTACGCACAAAGTTTTTTTGGTTGTTTTGCAACAGGCTTGAATATTGACAGACGGCCACTGTCATTGTATCATATTAATGTTATTATTGGGACGGGTGCATATATACCATATTTCCGATTAGCTCTTGGAAAGTAGGAATTACCCCTGACTCAGTATAAAAAGAATCTTTTAAGGAGGAAAAATGAACATGAAGAATGTCAAGAAGTATCTTGCATTGTTCCTGGTTCTTGCTCTGTGCTTGTCTCTGTTTGCCGGCTGCAGCAAGAAAGAGGCTGAATCTCAGGCTGAAGAAGCTGTAGAAGAAGCTGAAGAAGCTGTAGAAGAAGCTGCTGAAGAGACCGAAGAAGCTGCTGAGGAAGCTACTGAGGAAGCTGCTGAAGAAGAAGCTGCCGAAGAAGCTACTGAAGAAGAAGCTGCAGAGGAAGAAGCAACCGAAGAAGAGGGTGAAGAGGACGACGAAGATGAGATCGATCCTTACACCGTCGAGTCTGGCGAGCTTTACGAAGCGACTCTGGGCGAGTTCAACGAACTGTACCAGATCGGTAAGGCTGAAGTCGACAACGTATCTCTTCGTTATGCCGAGATGGCTATTGCTGAAGCGAAACTGATGGAAGCTGCTGTTATGCTGCCCACCACTTCCGCCGGCGGCAACTATGCTATGAGCCGTATCGCTCCTTATTCCGGTAACTTCGCTCTGTGGGGTTCCGACGGTGATCGTTATCATCAGTATCTGATCGTCGACGGCGACCCGATCGCGAAGGAAGACTATCTGGAAATGCGTGCGAAATGGGCAGAACTGCGCGGCACCGGCGAATTCGCCGACTGGCAGAAGCAGTTCCTTGCTGACAAGGGTTATACTCTGACTGATGTTTATCAGCAGACCTTTACCAACCTGCCTGTAACCTGGGATGCTCTGAACACCTCTCGTGCTGCCGATACCGATGCTATCATCAATACGTTTGATGGCCTGGTAGAGTACAACTTCGAAGGTGAGATGATGCCTGCTCTGGCTACCGAGTGGGAAGTTTCTGAAGACCGTCTGACCTACACCTTCAAGATCCGTGAAGGCGCTGTATGGGTAGACTCTCAGGGACGTGAAGTTGCCAAGGTCAAGGCTGACGACTTCGTCGCCGGTATGCAGCATGCGTTTGACGCGCAGGGCGGCCTTGAGTGGCTTGTACAGGGCGTTATCAAGGGTGCTTCCGAATATATCACCGGTGAGACCGCTGATTTCAGCACCGTTGGTGTTTCCGCTCCCGACGATCAGACTCTGATCTATACTCTGGAACAGCCGACTCCTTACTTCCTGACCATGCTTGGTTACTCCATCTTCGCTCCGATGAGCCGTGAGTACTATGAATCTCAGGGTGGTAAGTTCGGTGAAGAGTTCGACGACACTGCTGATTCTTATCAGTACGCGATCGATCAGGACCACATCGCATATTGCGGTCCGTACCTGGTCACCAACGCTACCGAGCAGAACAAGATCCAGTTCGAAGCGAACCCGACCTACTGGAATGCTGATGGCATCAACATCCACACCATCATCTGGAACTACAACGATGGTTCTGATGATACCAAGACCTACAACGACTTCGTAAATGGCGACCTGTCCGGTCTGGGCCTGAACGATGCTCGTCTGCAGATGGCTAAGTCTGATGGAATGTTCGACAAGTATGCGTATGTTGCACAGACCAATGCTACTTCTTACATGGGCTTCCTGAACATCAACCGTGCTGCGTTCGCGAACGTGAACGATGCTTCCGCTGCTGTTTCCGCTCAGACTGAAGAAGATGCTGCCCGCACCAAAGAGGCTATGAGAAACGTTCACTTCCGTCGTGCTCTTTGCACCGCTCTTGACCGTGGTGACTGGAACGCGCAGAAGGTCGGCGACGAGCTGAAGAACGCTTCCCTGATCAACTCCTACACCTGCTGGAACTTTGTCACTCTGGAAGAAGAAGTTACCGTTGACATCAATGGTACCGCTACCACCTTCCCGGCTGGCACTTACTATTCCGAAATCGAACAGGCGCAGCTGGATGCTGACGGCGTAGCCATCAAGGTCTTCGATCCGACCGCTGATGAAGGCAATGGTGCCGGTTCCGGTTATGACGGATGGTACAACCCGGAATACTCCGCTTCTGAGCTGGCGATCGCCGTCGAAGAGCTGGGTGCTGCTGGTGTTGAAGTTTCCGCTGAGAAGCCGATCATCGTCGATCTGCCGTTCCCGACCGCTCGTACCGCTTATGCAAATGCTGCACAGGCCTTCAAGAAGAGCGTCGAAGCTACCACTGGTGGCCTGATCCAGGTCAACCTGGTCGAGTGCGTTGGCGATGATGACTGGTACTATGCTGGTTACTATACCGACTATGGTTATGAAGCCAACTATGACATCTATGATCTGTCTGGTTGGGGTCCGGACTATGGTGATCCTTCTACCTACCTGGATACCTTCCTGCCGGATTACGCTGGCTACATGATCAAGTGCATCGGTATCTTCTAATCAGAACCTATCGAATATCACTAATGTGACATAAGAAGACGGGGACGGGTCCCTCCTTCGAGGGACCTATCCCCTATCTTCTATATTCAGCGCTTCAACAGGCAAAAGCATAAAAGTATCAGAATCTTCGCGCGCACGCGCGTTTAGACAGGTGAGAGGGACTTATGGCCAAGTATTTGATCAGACGTTTACTGCACGGCCTGGTCTCGGTGGTCATCGTCGTGGCGATCGTCATGCTGCTCATCTATTCATTGATGGACCGTCAGCTGATCTTCGCGACCGACAACGTCTACCGGAATCTGGGTAATAACGCACAGACCGTCTATAAATACCAGAAATGGGAGGAGTATGGCTACATCGACTATGTACCATACACCGAATGGCTGCAGCAGCTGGCCAAAAACGGCGAGATCGATGAGGAAACGCGTTCTGCTGCTGCTTCGATCGGAAAGAAATCCAAGAATGACAGCGAGGCGACCAAGAAATATGTCGCCAAGTTCACAAAATACTACAAAGACAAGGGATATAAAGTCGTACGTTTGAAGGCCATCATGGTCTCCAAAAAGAAGTACGCAACGGGAGGCCAGCAGGCTTTGTTTGCATGGAAAGACAAACCGCTGCTTGGTCGATTGGGCAATTATTTCAAGGGCCTTGTCCGGATCGATACGGTCTCTTACGTCAAGGATGAGATCGAGAACCGTGGACTGACCTTTACCACGAGGGATCCGGTCTATGGAGGCAAGAAGTTCTCGCCCGCCATCATCGGAAATGGTACGCAACATAAATACCTGCTGTATTGCAACAACCAGTTCCCCTATCTCCATCAGAATGTTATTTCCATCAATTTAGGAAAATCCTATACAGTCAACACAGGTGTGGACGTGTTCACCACCATGACCACCACGCAGGGCACCTACGTCATGCGTGATGTCCTGTATCCGAGCGGTCATGCGGAGCAGTCCGCGGATGATCTGCACACCGCTACCTATGTGCCGAATTCTCTGGAAAACAACGCGTCACTTTCGGCCCGCTTCACGGACAACTACACGAACGTCATTACGGTGAAGAATGGTAAGTCCAAGATCGGATACTCCTTTACCATCGGTATCATCGCGACCCTTCTGGCTTATCTCATCGGTATCCCGGTGGGCGTCCTGATGGCACAGAAGAAGGATAAGCTGGTCGATAAGATCGGTATCATTTATATCATCTTCATCATGGCGGTCCCGTCATTGGCGTATATCTTCCTGTTCAAGGCCATCGGCGGCAAACTGGGCCTGCCGACCACCTTCAACATGGATTCCAAGAACAAGCTCATGTACGCGCTGCCCATCATTTCACTGGCACTGCCGTCCATCGGTGGCTTGATGCGTTGGCTGCGCCGCTACATGATCGACCAGATGAACTCCGACTATGTCAAGTTCGCACGGTCCGGCGGTCTGTCTGAGCATGAGATCTTTGCCAAGCACATCGCCAAGAACGCGGTCATCCCGATCGTACATGGTGTGCCCGGCAGCATCCTGTTTGCAATGACCGGCGCCATCATCACCGAGCGAGTGTATGTCGTGCCTGGTGCAGGTAACCTGCTCACGCAGGCCATCAATATGTACGATAACGGTGTTATCGTCGGTGTAACATTATTCTACGCGTTACTGTCCGTTATCGCGATCATCATGGGCGACGTTCTGATGTCCCTGGTGGATCCGCGTATTTCGTTCACGAGTAAAGCAAGGTAAGGGAGAAAGACATGGAATATAAAGAAAATGAGTTATTTACCGTCGAGGGTATGACGGATGAGGAACTCTTCGCCCATGTCGATCATAACGACCTGGAGTCTGAAAAGATCACCGCACCTCGCTACTCGTATTGGAAATCTGTTTTCCGCGTATTCTTCAGCAAGAAGGTCAACTGGTTCGTTCTCGGTCTTTTGGTACTGATCATCGCCTTCACGTATATCTACCCGGCGCTGAGCAGCTATGATCGTTTTGAGAACATCACCAACGCGGCGGCCAAGCATCTGACCCCGAACAAGGCCATCAAATTGTTTGGCTTCAACATCCACAACATCCTGGGACGCGGTTCCGCCGGTCAGTCGACCTTCGACGCTGTCTGGTATGGTTCCCGCATCTCCATTTCTCTGGCGCTGATCTGCGCGGCCATCAACATGACCATCGGTATCCTGCTGGGTGCTGTTTGGGGCTACTCCAAGAAATTCGACCTGTTCATGACCGAGGTCTACAACATCATCGGCAACGTACCGTACGTCCTGCTGATCGCTGTTCTGGTCTTGGTCCTGTCCCCGAGCTTCTGGACCATGGTCTTCGCGCTGACCGTCACTGGATGGATCGCCATCGCGTATTTCATCCGTACACAGGTCATCATCATCCGTGACAGAGATTACAACCTGGCGTCCCGCTGTCTGGGTACGCCGATCACCCGTATCGCGACCAAGAACATCCTGCCGTTCATGACGTCCGTTATCGTCACGTATCTGGCCATGGAGATCCCGTCCTACATTTCCTACGAGGTCTTCCTTTCCTACATCGGCATGGGCCTGTCGGACATGTCCCTGGGTAAACTGATCTTCGAAGCGGAAAGCGCGATGGTCACGCCGGGTTGGGGCTTCGAATTCTGGAGCCCGGTCGTTATTGCTTCCATCATCACGATCACATTGTATGTGTCCGGTCAGAACCTCGGTGACGCGTCCGACCCGAGAACGCACATGTAAGGAGGGTCTGTCATGGAAGAAAACCGCAAAGTATTATTATCCGTCAAGGATCTGGAAGTCAAATTCCGTGTTCGCGGCCGTATCCTGACCGCGATCCGCGGCATTTCTCTGGATGTTTACGAGAACGAGTCCATCGCCATCGTCGGTGAGTCCGGTTCCGGTAAGTCCGTTTTCACGAAGACCTTCGCCGGCATGCTGGATTCCAACGGCTTCATCTCGAACGGCAGCGTCGTCTTCAACGATGACGAGCTGATCGATACCGTCGTCAAGCTGACGCCCGCGGCGAACCGTGCCATCCAGAACATCGAGAAGAAACTGGATTCTTACGCGCCGCTGCAGTTCGGTGCTGAAACCTATAAGCAGATGATCGAACTGAAGGCCGAGAAGAAGAGAAAAGAGACCCTGAGCGATGAGGACGATGAAGCTTTCACCGCGCGCATGAACGAGCTGGTCTTCCAGCGCACCGAGGCCAACAACCTGCGTCAGACCTTCGATCCGCATAAGGAGAAGGATAAGATCAAGGAGACCGAGGCGGAAGTCAAGCGCCTGGACGATGCCATCAAGGCATTGGAACAGGAGAAGGCCGACCTCATCAAGAAGCATCAGGAAAATCTCAAGAACGATACTGCCTATCAGCAGGCGTACAAAGACAAACTGGCCGAGCTAGAAGCCCGGTATCAGCAGGAGATCAAGCAGCCCATCACTCCGGAAATGAAGGAGATGAACGTACTGCTGGCCAAGGAGGTCTACCTGTCCGTCGGACGTTATAAGTATACCAAACGTATGAAATCCATCCGTGCATTGGAAAAGACCTTGAAAAAGGCCATGACCATGGGTGTGGATTTCAACAATGAAGAGCTGCGCAGCGATGTTTTCGATGACGTCGTCCTGCACGTCCGTTATCTGGACGAGACGCCGGAGCAGCTGCATGGTACCTGCGTCCTGAACCTGGCCGAGATCAAGTACGCGGACGACTGGTCCCAGATCCGTGGTTCCAAGATCGCTACGGTCTTCCAGGATCCTATGACCTCTCTGAACCCGATCATCACTATCGGTAAGCAGATCACGTCCATCATCCTGAAGCATCAGAAGTGCTCCGAAGGCGAAGCCCGTCAGCGCGCGCTGAAGCTCATGAAGCAGGTCGGTATCCCGAACGCGGAGAACCGTTTCGACGATTATCCGTTCCAGTATTCCGGTGGTATGCGTCAGCGTATCGTTATCGCGATCGCCCTGTCCTGCCAGCCGAAGATCCTCATTTGCGACGAGCCGACCACGGCTCTGGACGTTACCATCCAGGCGCAGATCCTGGAACTGCTGAAGGAACTGCAGCGTGAATACAATTACACCATCGTATTCATCACCCATGACCTGGGTGTCGTCGCGAACATCGCGGAGCGCGTTGCCGTCATGTACGGCGGCCAGATCATCGAGATCGGCAGCGTAGAAGAAGTCTTCTACGATCCACGCCATCCCTATACCTGGGCGCTGCTGTCCTCTCTGCCGCAATTGGCCGAGCGTGACACGAAATTGTATTCCATTACAGGTACCCCGCCGTCCCTGTACAACAAGATCACTGGCGATGCGTTTGCACCGCGTAACCCGTATTGTCTGAAGATCGACACGATCGCCGAGCCGCCGATGTTCAAGGTCACCGACACGCACTATGCGAAGACCTGGCTGTTGGATCCGCGCGCGCCGAAGATCGAGAAGCCGGAGATCATTCAGAACATCCACGAAAAACTGATCAAATCCCTGCATATCTGAGAAAGGAGAGAGTACTGTCATGGCAAATGAAGAGTTGAAAAAACAGACGGCCACAGCTTCCTCCTTCCCGGAGCATGGTCCGATCGACGAAACCGGCAAGGAAGTCTTGCTGGAAGTCAAAAATGTTGATATCACCTTCGGTAAGGGCGACAACGCCGTCCGTGCCGTCAAAGATGCGAGCTTCAAGATCTACAAGGGCGAGACGTTCTCCCTGGTCGGTGAGTCCGGCTCCGGTAAGACGACGATCGGCCGCGCGGTCATCCGAGTCAACCCCTGCGCCGGCGGCGAGATCGACTACAAGGGTGTACGTATCTCCGGTAAGATCCCGCACAGCCTGGACCGTCAGGTCATCCGTAACATCCAGATGGTCTTCCAGGATCCGGCCGCGTCTCTGAACGAGCGTGCCACGGTCGATTATATCGTTTCCGAAGGTCTGTACAATTTCCACCTCTATGAGAATGAGGCGGACCGTGTGCAGAAGGTCGAGCACATGATCGAAGAAGTAGGTCTCCTGCCCGAGCATCTGACTCGTTACCCGCACGAGTTCTCCGGTGGTCAGCGTCAGCGTATCGGGCTGGCCCGTGCCATGGTCATGGAGCCGGAACTGGTCGTCGCTGATGAACCGATCTCCGCGCTGGACGTTTCCATCCGCGCGCAGGTCCTGAATCTGCTGAAGAAATTCCAGAAAGAGCGCGACGTTTCTTATCTTTTCATCGCGCACGATCTGTCCATCGTTCGTTTCGTCTCCGATCACATCGGTGTTATCTATAAGGGCAACATCGTGGAGATCGCGCCGACGGAAGAGCTGTTCGATTTCCCGCTGCATCCCTATACGCATTCGCTGATCTCTGCGGTGCCGATCCCGGATCCGCAGCTGGAGAAGAACAAAGTCCTGTATACCTACGATCCGTCCATCCACGATTACAGCGAGGACAAGCCGGAGCTCGTAGACATCGGACATGACCATTATGTCTATGGTAACAAGAAGGAGATCGAGGAGTACAAAGCGCTGCGCGACAGAGGCGAACGTATGAAATCGATCACCATCGCTGGTCTCAACGACCATGATGATTCCAAGCATGCCCCGAAGAAAGCAGAGAAGGATCCGGATGCAGAGCCCACTCTCACCGGCAGTGATTACATCCTGGATCATCCGCTGCATGATACGGGCAGCATGTGGTATCTGGTCCTGGGCTTCCTGCTGCCCATCGTCGGCCTGATCCTGGCCGGGATCTTCCGCAGCAAGAACTACATCAGGAACTACAAACAGTGCAAGAAAGGCGCTATCGTATCGCTGATCATCTTGGCGGTCATCGTACTTATCTTCCTGATCGCACTGTTCATATCGGCGCACTTCTAACTGCGTACACATGTAAAACGGCAGAGGCTTCACAAGTCTCCGCCGTCTTTTTTTGTATATATATAGCATGACTGCACTTTTTATGGTATGATATATTTTAGTATAGTATGCTCTTAAATACTTCATACAGGAGGATCATCATGAAACATATCAAGATCGGATACGCGCCGACCAGGCGCAGCATCTTCAGCGCGCCGGATGCCATCAAGTACAGAGGACTGACTGCGGACCGTCTGCGCGAGCTGGGCATCGATTTTGTGGATATCGATGATATCAACGAAGAAGGGTTATTGTATGACGAAAACGACCGTCTGAAGATCCTTGAGAAATTCAAGGCAGAGAAGGTGGACGGTCTGTTCCTGCCGCATTGCAACTTTGGTACCGAGTATCTGTGTGCCCGCCTGGCGAAGGATCTGGGTGTACCGGTCCTTCTGTGGGGCCCGTTGGATGAGCGTCCGGAGCCGAGCGGTGTCCGCCTGCGTGACACCCAGTGCGGTCTGTTCGCCACGGGTAAGGTACTGCGCCGCTTCGGCGTCCCCTTCACCTACATGACCAACTGCCGCCTGAACGATCCGGTCTTCGAGCGCGGTCTGAGGGATTTCCTTGCGGTCTGCAATGTAGTCAAGACCTTCAAGCATATCCGCATCCTGCAGATGGGTCCGCGTCCCTTCGATTTTTGGTCCACCATGTGCAACGAGGGTGAACTGCTGGAGAAATTCGGGGTCGAACTGTCTCCCATCCCGCTGCCGGAGCTGACAGCGGAAGTTAAGAAAGCTATTGCGGATGGTGACGAGGTGGCGGAGACCATGCGTTACTGCCGTGAGAACATGGACATCAAGGTGTCCGATGAGCAGCTGACCAACGTGGCAGGTCTGGCGGTCGCCATGGAACGGCTGATCAAGAAATACAAGTGCAACGCCGGTGCGATCCAGTGCTGGAACGCACTGCAGGACGAACTGGGCATCATGCCCTGCGCAGCAAATGCACTGCTGAACGATAAGGGTATCCCGATCGTCTGCGAAACCGACATCCACGGCGCGATCACAGCTTTGATGGTCGAAGCGGCCACCCTGGACGATACCCGCAGCTTCTTCGCGGACTGGACCATTCGCCATCCGGATATCGAGAATGGTGAACTGCTGCAGCACTGCGGTCCGTGGCCGCTGAGCGTAGCCGGATGCAAACCTTGTATCACCTATCCGCTGGCCTTTGATTATCCCGGTGCCATCACCGCGGAAGCGAAGCATGGTGACCTGACCCTGGCCCGCTTCGATGGTGATAACGGCGAATACAGTCTGCTGCTGGGCAATGCCAAGGGCGTAGACGGCCCGGTCGGCATGGGCACCTATCTCTGGGTCGAAGTCGAGAACATCAAGCGGCTGGAAGCCAAAGTCGTCGAAGGACCGTACATCCACCACTGCGTCGGTATCCACAAGGACGTCGTTCCGGTGCTGTACGAAGCCTGCAAATATATCGGCATCAAGCCGGA
>JAILDJ010000265.1 GCA_024689505.1 Clostridiales bacterium | reverse complement strand
GGCACAAAAGAAAGCCCACGTCACTGTAGAGACCTGGCACAACGCCTCCTCCGTCGACATCACCGTAAACGGTGTCTGCCAGACCGTCGAGCGCACTGCCGAGTTCGATATCGAGGACGTCCACCTGTGGGATGGTCTGGACGATCCTTTCCTGTACACTGCAGCGGCCGTCCTGCCCTCCGGCGATCAGATCTCCACACGGTTCGGCTGCCGCGTCTTCGCCTGCGATCCGGAAAAAGGCTTCTTCCTGAACGGCCGCAGTTATCCGCTGCGTGGTGTCAGCCGGCACCAGGACCGCAAAGGCAAAGGCAATGCCCTGTCCCTGGAAGATCATATCGAAGACATGGCCATCATCCGGGAACTTGGTGCAAACACCCTGCGTCTGGCCCATTATCAGCATGCGCAGGAGTTCTATGACCTGTGCGATGAAAACGGCATCGTCGTCTGGGCGGAGATCCCCTATATCACCAAACATATGCCGAATGGCCGGCAGAACACCCTCGATCAGATGCACGAACTGATCACCCAGTGCTACAATCACCCCTGCATCGCCGTCTGGGGCCTGTCCAACGAGATCACCGCGGCCAGCGCCGTCGATGAGGACCTGCTGGAGAACCATCGGCTGCTCAACGACCTCTGCCACAAGATGGACCCGACCCGCCTTACCACCATGGCCAACGTCTTCATGCTGGAGATCGACAGCCCGATCCTGGAGATCCCGGACATCAACAGCTACAACCTGTACTTCGGCTGGTATGTGGGCGATCTGGAACAGACCGACGAGTTTTTCGATGCTTACCATGCCAAATATCCGGACCGTGTGATCGGTTTTTCCGAGTACGGCGCGGATGCCAATCCGGCATTCCATGCTTCTCATCCGGAAAAGGGTGATTATACCGAGGATTATCAGGCGCTCTATCATGAACATATGCTGCGCATGATCGAAGCTCGCCCCTATCTCTGGGCCACCCACGTCTGGAACCTCTTCGACTTCGCCGCGGACGGGCGTGATGAGGGCGGCAAGCACGGTGAGAACCAGAAAGGCCTGGTCACCTTCGACCGCCTGCTGCGCAAAGATGCTTTCTATCTGTATAAAGCGGCCTGGAACAAGACTGAACCTTTCGCCCATCTCTGCGGCAAGCGCTATGTGGACCGCTGCGAAGAAAAGACCGAGATCAAGGTCTATTCCAACCAACCGGAAGTATCCCTGTATGTGGACGACACACGGGTCGGCACGCAGGAAGGCAGCACGGTGTTCCGCTTCGAGATCCCGCTGGTCGGCGAGCATCGGATCCGTGTTTGTGCCGGTTCTGCAGCGGATGAAATGGTCATCCGCCGTGTCGATGCACCGAATGCCGACTATGTGCTGAACGCAGGCTCTTCCGTCGCTAACTGGTTCGATTCTGAAGAGATCGACCCCACCTGCTTCTCCGTCCAGGATACTTTGGGCGAGATCAAGCAGCATCCGCAGGCCGGCCCCATCGTCGAAGCCATGATGGCCAAAGCTTCTGCTTCTCGCGGCGATGTGGCCGATGCCGTGAAGGACAATCCCGTCCTGCAGCAGATGCTCGCCCGCATGACCATGCTGAGTCTCCTGAAACAGGGCGGGGCAGATGAAGAATCCGTCAAGCAGCTGAACCGCATTTTGCAGGGGATCAAAAAATGAAAACCTACGTACAGCAGATCATGCTCGGCACTGTGACAGGCAAACCTGACCAGGCACTTGCAACTCTGCAGCGGATCAAGGCCGCCGGTTATGACGGTCTGGAACTGAACCGCTTCATGATCCACCCCAGTTCTCTGATGGTCCGTATGATGACCCGCGCAGCCGGCATGCCGACCGGCAAAGGCGGCAGCCTGGACTGGCACAGCCTCTTGCAAGAAGCAGGTCTTGACGTGGTAAGTCTGCATGCCGACCTCGGATCGCTGCAGCGGGAACCCCAGGCTGTGATCCAGGAAGCCCGGAGTTTCGGGACAAACACGGTCGTCATCACGGGCATGTATCGCTTCCATTATCAAGATGCTGAGACAGTCCGAGGATTGGCCAAAAG
>JAILDJ010000239.1 GCA_024689505.1 Clostridiales bacterium | reverse complement strand
TATAATCCCTTGTTCTGTCTGAATTGCAAGAAGATCGAAGCGGTGCTCGTATCCTTGCAGGGGAGCATTACGAATAGGAGTATAAAAGAAAAATGGTTTCAGATAATTATGCGCAAATAAATTGTCGCTTGTTCCTAAAATCCGAGAATAATAACATTCTGTCACTTTAAGGAAATGATCACTATCCTCTTGTTTCTTCATTGATTTACCCTCATAAATTGCGATTTAGTGATATCCCTGCAAACGGGAGATCAATAGTCAAAAACTTCCTGATCAACATGAATAGTAGTGGTGAGATTTTCACCCTGGTAAGGTTTTCTGATCTCGATCATATTCAGAACGGTGTATCCTTTCGAACGGAGAAACGGGATCATATCATCTTTTCTTTTGAATATCCTTTACGCCACTCAAGAAGACACATAATCCCTGCTTTGATTTTAGCAGATAGACCAAGAAAACACAATGATAGACTATCGAAGCTCTGTTTAGGCAAAAGAAAAACCGTTTCCTAAAGTTGGAAACTGTTTGTAAAATAAAAAGCAGAAAAGAGGGATTTGAAGCTTATCCAAACTCCGCAAACCCTTTATTTATGCGGGTTCGTGACATCATCATAACCGATAAGTCATCAAAAGTCAGCAAGCATTAACAAAGAAACCGTTCCACTTTTTCCTCCCTTCAGAAGGAGGGAAACGTAGAACGGTCTCTTCAATGATGAGTCTTTATTTATTATCAGAATAGTCATCAATTGTCATCATCAGAGAGTTTATCCAGTGTTTTCAGTTTAGAAAGGTACTGTGAGATTGTTTCGACAAATGCTTCTCATGTCATCCTGCATATGGAATTCTCTCCTGGCGTACATTTTTGTAATACGGCAGATCCTCTCCATAATAATCAAATACATGGATAACTCACCACCTATTATCAGTATATGAAATGATTTTATCATATACACTGATAAAACGCAAGCATGGGCCTTGGGCATAAGGATCGTTCAGTTTCCCGTACTTTCATACCGTTTCATCAGTTTACCAAAGATAAACTGGCGGATCCAGGTAGTAAAGACAGCCGCAGCCGGCACTGACAGAAAATAGGGCCAGACAGGAAGCTTTCCCAGCAGGATGCAGGTCG
This sequence comes from Clostridiales bacterium, assembly GCA_024689505.1. Lineage (GTDB taxonomy): Bacteria > Bacillota > Clostridia > Lachnospirales > Bianqueaceae > RUG159. Next base: position 5,596 of record JAILDJ010000239.1, on the reverse strand, counting down.
GTATATAGCTGATCATACCATGGGGCAGCACGGAAAACAATAAGTACCGGATCAATTTTGGGAAAATGGAGACCGGATAGCGGCCGAAAGCCTGTGTCGAACGGACCAGTGCCAGGGTGCTTCCACCACCTGTAAAAAAGCCAAGACTGGAGGCGGCTACATCGATATTCAAGCGCGTCCACACCCCGATCAAAAGGCTGAGGATGAAGCAGATCACCTGGATGGCAGAAGGATCCACAGCCAGACGGTATACTGACACGATCATGACGGCAATGGAGGTCACCGCGGTGCAGAGACCCGCAAAATTGATCTGGCAGCCTAAAAGCTGGGTCATGATCGGCAGAGGACGCACCATGAATCGGTCATACTCCCCAGTACGAACCTTATGAGCCGTGCCAGTGGAAGCTCCCTGGCAGCCAAAAGTGACCACTCCTTCGGAGAACATCACGCAAGCATACAAAAGCGCCACTTCATACAATGTCCATCCGCCCACCGACCGAATACTTGAAAACAGGGCGAACAAGAAGACCAAGCCTACCGTCTGCCACACAGCGCCTGCGATCGTGGAGACCAGAAAGTCATTCTTGTATTCCATTAAAGCATGGATATTCTGACCGCTGAACCGAAGATACATTTTAATATTTCTAAGCATGTCAGCCTCCCTGAATCGTTATTTTGCGAACCGCCAAATGGAAAAACATACGGTCAAACCACCAGAGGAACACGACCCACAAAAGCTGCACACCAAGCAGTCTCCAGGCAGTGCCGACCGCGATCCGCCCCAGGAAGATCTGCGTCGGCAGATAGACGATTGACTGAAACGGCAGGACATTAGAGAGTCTTCGGAACCACAGCGGATAAAAGCTTAATGGCAGCAGAGCACCTGAGAACACATCCGTGATTACCTGTCTAAGGTAGATCACACCGTACCCGTTGGAGGTAAAGAAACAGCACAGACCGGCAAAGTAGGATATCAGAAACTTGATCGTAAAGGCCAGCAAGAAGCTTATAAGGAAAAGACCGAAGTACGATAGGGCAAACACCTGGGTTATATCCCCTAAGAGGAGGGCAATACCGCCCCCGGTGATGATGGCCAGTATGCCTTCCACCAAAGAAGATCCGATGGTCTCGGCAAAGCACATATGCTGGAAGCTTAACGGCTTTGCCAGATCCATCGCGATGGAACCACTCAGCACCTTATTCGAGATGTTGCTTTCGGTGCCGTATCCCAGCGTGGCGTTCATAATAAAAGCGATCATGATATAGAATACCATGTTGTTCCAGGTATAGCCGTTGATCACGCTTTGCTCGTTAAACAAAGTCTTCCACAGGAAAAATGTGGCTGCGGCCTCGATACCGGACTGTGCAAGGTTCAACAGCAGCCGAGACCGGTAGTTGATTTTTTCCGAAATCGCGCAGCGGGTAAATCCCCTGTATTTCAGAATGTTCATAACGGACTCTCTTCCTTTACGACCAGCTCTGACCGGTATACCTTTTCGATCACCTGTTTGATATCAGGCTCGATGACTGTAATATCGCTGATGTCTGTCAGCTGACCGATCTTATGGATCACTTCATAGGCGGTGTAATCATTGATATTGAACATGGCTGTGATCGTATGGGCGTCGTTCTCCGTAACATGGAGTTTGCTATCTTCTGAAAGCTTCCGGATCACCTGCGGATCCGGGTGTTTGAGCACGGCACGCACGCCGCGGTCATGGGCGTACATTTCCTGCAGCTTGTGCGTGGCCACATCGGTGACGATCCTGCCCTCATCGATGACGATCACCCGCTCGCAGATATCCTCAATGTCCTGCAGATCGTGGCTGGTCAGGATGACGGTCGTCCCCCGTTCCTTATTGATGCGTCGGATGAATTGACGCATGTTTTCCTTGACAGTAATATCCAGGCCGATCGTTGGTTCGTCCAGGTAGAGCACCTTCGGGTTGTGCAGCAAAGAAGCGGCAAGATCTGCCCGCATACGCTGCCCCAAAGACAGCCTTCTGGCCGTGCGCTGGATAAATTCCTCAAGACCGAAGATCTCTGTAAATAAGGCGATGTTATCCCGATAGACCGCATCCGGGATCTCGTAAATATCCTTCAGCAGGCGGAATGATTCTTCTACCGGGATATCCCACCATAACTGCGTACGCTGCCCGAATACAACGCCGATGTTGCGGGCATTTCCCATCCGGTCTTGGAATGGGTCAATCCCCTCGACCAAAACCTGCCCGTCGGATGCATACAGGATTCCAGTCAGCATCTTGATGGTGGTTGACTTTCCAGCTCCGTTTGGCCCGATATAGGCAACGGATTCGCCATCGCGGATCGTAAAACTGACCTTATCGACCGCCTTTTTTTCCGTGTATTGTGGTTTGACGATATGCTTCAAGGCTCCTTTCAGGCCAGGAGCATGGGATGGCAGCCTGAAAACCTTGGTCAGATCAGTCACTTCTATGGACATTCCGGACCTCCTTCTTATCGGATGATCAGTTCAGACCGGTACAATTTTTGCAGCACGAGCCGCATGTCCGGCCGGATTTCCGTTACATCATAAATATCAGCTTGTCCACTCACTCTTTCGATCACGTCGTACATACTCATTTCCGTGTTGTCAAACATAACAACCAGTGTATTAGGATCATCCATGCGGCTCAGGAGACGGCTGTCCGTATGCAGGTCCTCCAAAAGCTTCGGTTCCCACATCTTCATTGTGATGCGTACCCCATGATCCCGTGCAAACATGTCATCCAGGACCTTTCGGGAAACGTCACTGATCAGCTTTCCTTGATCCAATACGATCACGCGCTCGCACATTTGCTCAATATCGCTCAGGTCATGGCTGGTCAAAAGCACTGTCATATTGCGTTCCTTCTGGATTCGCTTAAGCTGCGCACGGATGGTCTCTCTGGCGGCCAGATCCAGACCGATCATCGGCTCATCCAGATACAAGACCTTGGGATCATGTAAAAGCGCCGCAATAAAGTCAGCCTGGACGCGCCGCCCCAACGACAGCTTCTCCGGCGGAAAGGAGAGCTCTGAGGAAAGATCAAATGCTCTGACAAAGTAGGACAGGTTCTCGTCATATCTGGCTTTCGGGATCTCATAGGTATCACGCAGCAAACGGAACGTATCCTCCAGAGGGAGCTTTTCCCACAGCTGGGTACGGTGTCCGAAGACGACCCCAATCTGGCGGTTGTTTTCTATTCGTTTTTTGTAAGGATCGACTCCCTCTACAAGAACCGTACCGTCAGTCGGCTGTAAAATACCAATCAACATTTTAATGGTGGTCGACTTTCCGGCTCCAGTCGGACCTATGCAGGCAACTGTTTCTCCCCTTGGAATGGAGAAAGAAATGTGATCCACCGCCTTATATTCCTCATAAGAAGGAAACAGCAGTTGATGCAGGGCGCCTCGGAACCCCTTCTCGTACAAGGGCATACGAAATGTTTTGGTGAGTGCATTGACTTCAATCGACATGGTTGGCCTTCCAATGTTTCTTTGTATCTGTATTGTATCATAATTATTGTAAGCAGCTTAAAAAGTCGGATAAACGGTCGTTAACGATGTTTGAAGTTAGTCTGGAACATTCGGATCGACCGTTTGTACCTGCAGTGTAGCATAAAAGCCTGATTTCTGCTATAATAAGGTGATTATACTTTACAGTCAGGAAAAACAAGGAGTGGATCATTATGCGAATCGCCATCTGCGATGATGATACAAATGCCCTTTTAAATGTCAGGCGTCAAGTCGAAGCTTATGCTGGTACAAAGACTGAGGCCATCCAGATCAAGGCTTATGCTTCCGGCAAGGAACTCTGGTTCAATCTGGAGGATCGCGACATTGCTGACCTGTTTATCTTAGATATCGAAATGCCCGAGTTCGATGGCATATCTTTGGCAGAGATCATTCGGAGGCAAAAACCTACGGCTATGATCCTATTCTACACCGCCCATGCTCAATATGCCCTGCAGGGGTATCAGGTCGAGGCGATCCGATATATACTAAAAGGGTCTGATCCTTCTGTTCTGACGGAAGCCTTGGACTACGCCCTTTCCAGGTATCAAAGAATCACACAGCAAAGCATTCTGATCACACGAAACCACATTTCTCTTCGTATTCCCTATACGGAGATCATTTATGCCACGCATGTCGCACGCCAGGTCAGGATCCACACCGTGACCATGGGAGAAGTTACCTCAAGCTACAGTCTTCAAGAGTTATTTGACTGCCTGAACGATACTCGCTTTTTCTATATTGATCGTGGAACCTTTGTGAATCTGGATCATGTTTCCCGTGTCGAAAGCGGCTCCCTTAAGTTGACGACCGGGGAAGTCCTTTTTGTCAGCCGGCGGAACGTTACAGAACTCAAAGCTGCCATTGCCCGGGAATGGAGGCCATAATGGAAATTATATCCTGGATCTTACTATGCATGGCATTGTTTCTTATCATCGTTCTTGTATGGCAGCTGCGGAAGAACTTTCTGCTGGCACAGGAAAACAGGGAACTTGCCCAAGCGGTCCATGTTTTGGAAGAGGGATATGATACACTCTCCAAAATGAATGATGCTCTTCATGAGGAACGCCATAATTCATACAACCAGTTGGTCACGCTTCTGGGCTCCGAACCTAACTGTTTGCGACAAAATCTGGAAGAACTGATCGGCTTGCAAAAGGAGACCGTTGACTCGATCCATACAGGAGATCCCTATCTGGATGCGATCCTTCGGGTTAAAACCATTCAGTCCATGAAAGCAAACATTCGCTTGGAATATGCTGCTTCCTTGCCGGGAAAGCTTCCCCTCCCTCCTTTGGATCTATGTTCCATTGTGGCCAATATGCTGGACAATGCCATTGAAGCTTCTGGCCGGATCCCTGAAGAAAAGGATCGTTGGATTCACTTTACCGTGGACCGAAAAAAAGACTTTATCCTGTTCATAGTGACCAACAGCATTATTCCAGGCAGCATGCCGAAGCTGTCGTTGGATACAACGAAAAAAGACCCGGACCATATGCATGGAGTGGGCATCAAAAGCATCCGAGCAGCCGTCCTGCGCAATGGAGGATCATTAAGTCATGAAAGTACAGAGGACACCTTCATTACCCGCGCAATGGTACAGAATCCATAAAAAATTTAGCATTCGATGATCGCCATCCCTGAGAGTATAACAACTGCCAATTTAGCAGTTCCGGCCTTCTTGATCCTAAATCAAAAGTTGGATCACCGGGTATTTCAGACTCTTTTCATCGGTGTTGCCGCCCATTCCAGTGTACACAACGGTGTACACTGATCAGAGGAAAAGTTGTACTACGAAGACAAACAATACCGGTGTTCCCAAAGTGGGAACACCGGCAGATCTCTTTCTGACCGATGCCACAAATGGAGGTATCGGTCGTTTTATCTTCCAACGATAACCTTTCTTCAGTCTTATGCCATCGGGGGTCTTAGGGGCGAGCAGCCCCTTTCAAGCGGTCTTCATATGGACAATTGGCAAATTGTACGCACGAAGGCGTTGCTTGTTGGGACAATGCCATTTCCTATATCCATCTCATCCTTGCCGTTGTGGACAATTTGTCCACAACGGTTTTTTCAAGTC
>JAILDJ010000226.1 GCA_024689505.1 Clostridiales bacterium | reverse complement strand
CGTCTTCAATCCGGAGGTCCCGATATCGATGCCGATCAGTATATTTTTCATGATTTTCTCCACTTTTCTTCGCAAAAACGAAACGTTTCACTTTTGCTTTGATTATACTGATTTGCACTGTTTCTGTCAACAGGTTTTTAGAATTTTGTCGGAATTGTACAAAAGGAGCATGTTGGTTTTTGACTGTCGAAAAATCGAAAATGAGATATTGTCATAATTCTGCAGATTCGTTATGATATAGATAGTTTAGGAGGGTTCCAACCATATGACCAAGATCGATCTGATCACCGGCTTTTTAGGTGCCGGTAAGACTACTTTTATCACGCAATACGTACGGCTGCTCATGGATCAAGGGCTTCATGTCTGTATTTTGGAGAATGACTTCGGCGCCGTTAATATCGACCGCATGCTGGTCGAGCAGTTGGGCTGCGATATCGAGATGGTGGCAGGGGGCTGCGATTATGACTGCCATCGTCGGCGCTTCCGTACCAAGCTGATCGCCATGGGCATGCTGGGATACGACCGCGTGATCGTCGAGCCCTCCGGCATCTATGATGTGGACGAATTCTACGATGCACTTCAGGAAGAACCATTGGACCGCTGGTACACCATCGGCAGCGTGATCGCCCTGGTGGACGCCCGTCTGCCGGAGGCGCTGTCTACGGAATCGGAATATCTGCTGGCTTCAGAAGCCGCCACCGCAGGCGCCATCGTCTTCAGCCATTGTTCTGCAGTGCCCGAGCATGTGCTGGAACATTTGAACCAGGCATGCACCGGGATCCGCTGCCGCAGGCAATTTACGAAGGATGAAGTACGAACCTTCGATGGAAACCCGCTCTCCCCTGAAGATCTCGCGTTTCTTACCAGCTGCGGTTACCGGCCGGAGGCGTATGAAAAGCAGCAGCTCATGGATGAAAACGGGTATGATACATTATATCTGATGCAGCGGGAGATGACGCCCCAGCTTCTAAAAGAACGTGTCGCTCGATTGTTCACAGACTCTGCATATGGGCATGTGATCCGTGTCAAAGGCTTCTTGAAGGCCGATGGCGGTTGGCTGGAACTCAACGCCACACAGGATCAGCTGGATCTCAGATCGTCCGCGGCCGGGCAGGAAGTCCTGATCGTCATCGGCGAAAAACTGCAGGAAGCCGCTGTTGTAGCACTATTTCCTTGATCTAAAGGAGGATCCCCATGTTTGAGACCTATCAAGCCTTATTTCAACCGGAAGAAGATCTTGTCATCCGGCCTGGCCAGACTGTGACCCTGCCCCTCGGGGCGATGCCAAAGGATACTTGCCAGCTCTTCTTCACCGGTGAGACCGCCACGTTCTATCAATGGAAAAACGAGCCCGACGAGCCGCAGTTCTACCGTCGCCTCGACGACGCTTTGGATGCGGCTGAGGCGGAGAAAGAAGCGTACGCCCTGCATTTCGAAGGCACAGATGCAGACTATCCGCTCCGTGCCTGCACCAAGGTGCTCTGGCCGCCGATCCTCTCCTATCTTGCCTTGAGCGCCTTCACTGAAGACTGGACCTGCGGGATCCGCGCGAAGGCTAAAAATGTGAAGATCGGCGTCGATGGCTACCTGCGCCTACGGTTTGAAGTGCGGTATAAGAAGCCCGGTCTGTCCCGCCGCCGCGGATACGGTCCGGTCGACCAGGTGACCCAGATCGATTTCGCCGAAGGGTCCTACGATTGGCAGGACATCTGCCGTTCCCTGACCATTCCCACGCAGGAGACTGCCAACGTCTTCGTCTGCCTGGAAGGCCGCCATTTCACCGGTGACATCTGGTTCGAAGCGCCGTTTTTGACCTCTTCCAACGGGTACAATACCGTGCCCTCCTTCGGGATCTTCACCGAGGATCGGCCGCAGTTCAACTGGCTGGGCCAGAACCTGTCCAAAAAAGAATGGCCGTCCTTCGCAGTGTCCCTCAACGGGCTCGAGATCTGGAACGGACCCATCTTCGAGCGCTGCCACCGGTACTCCGAATGGCAGATCCGCCTGCCGGAAGGGCTGCTGATCGATGATAACGTTTTGACCATCACGCGGTTGAACGAGGGCCGCGAGCCTCTGCCCTATCGCTTGCACGAAATCGGCGCTGTCGCCGTGGCAGATGCCTATGCTCCGTTCCACATCGTTGCCGTACCGGAGCAGGTGCCGGTGGGCGTGGAATTCGGCATCCTGGTCAAAGCGGCAGACGCCATGGCTGTGCAGTGGACCTCGGAAACAGTCAAGCTGGTCGGACCGAAAGTGATCGAAGCCGGTCTGCAGGTGCTCCGCTGCCGGGTGGGCAAGCCGGGCACGTATCTGCGTTTTTCTGTCAACGGTATACAAGGTGAGATCCGCCGCGCCGTCATCAAAAAAGAGGACGGCGTGATCACCGGCACGGGCGACCTGATCTACATCGATCAGACGCCGGCTGATTTTGAGGAATTCTTGAGCTGGTACCTGGCGGAAGGCGTCGGCAATCTGCTGACCATCCGGCCCACCTATCGATGGAGCGGCTGCCGCCTGATCGACCCTAAGGTCTGGGAAATGCTGGTCCGTGTGCTCAACGGCATGAATGTCAAATACGCCCATATGATCGACGGACGCGAACTGCCCGGCGTGAACACCAACCCGGCCCGCGACCTGCTTGAGAGCCCCGCTTTCCTAGGTCGGCAGAACCATGAGCGGGACGGCGCGCAATGCTACTGGGGCTACAGTGAATTCACGGACAAGCCCAACATGCAGCTCTACTACGATATGATGCTCCGCATGCTGGAGGAATTCCCGGAAGAATCCAACGCCTTCCTCTGCCCGGAGAACATCATTTCCGTCGGCGACGGTGGGGATTTCGAGGATCCGCGCATCAACAACGCGGACGGCAAGGAGCATTTGGGGCTCTACCGCAACGTCTATCTGCCGGCGGACATGAAGGTGATGGCCGATCATTTCGTCGAGCAGCTCGCAAGGACCCGCTATACCGCGACCCGCCACACCGGTCCTTCGACCTTGTTCAAATATTTCTACCAGGCGGGCTATGACTGGACTGGCGCGGAGACCATGTACGGGCCGATGGAACTGGTCTGCTCCGCCCTGCGCGGCGCTGCCCAGGCCTATGGGCACCCCATCGCAGGCGCCCATCACGCGGTACAGTGGTCCACCACCCCACACGATATCGAACCCAGATACCGCCGCTACCGTCTGGCGCTCTATGTTTCCTACATGCAGGGCGTGCACGAGATCAATACTGAAGAAGGCCTGTGGCACATGGAGGAATACTACCATGCGCACGATCGCTTCGGTGATGCCTGCACAAACCACAGACGGCAGCAGCAGGATTTCTACCGTTTCGTGGCCACCCACAGCCGCACCGGCCGCTTCTATACGCCTATCGTCTTCCTGCAGGGCCGCTACGATGGCTGGCGCGTCTTCGGACGCAATGGCGTCTGGGGACATCCGGATCTGCCCTGCGCCGC
>JAILDJ010000211.1 GCA_024689505.1 Clostridiales bacterium | reverse complement strand
TTATGCCACTTCATGGGCATACCGCCAAACTTATCGTTCGGCTGATACTGGTTCGGATACTGCGGATACGGCTGCTGCTGATAGGGCTGCTGATAACCAGCGCCTTGCATCGGCTGTACGGGCTGAACCGGCTGTGCGGCCGGTGTCGGCTGATCCGGCTGGACCTGCGGCTGCTCTGGCTGTGACAGGTTGGCGCCGCAATTCGGGCAGAACTTGCTGCCGTCCGGCAGACTGGTTCCACAATTAGGACAAAACATGTTTTCTTCCTCCTTTTATATCTCTAAAAATAGATATCAGATCTTTTCCGCCTTGACGCAGGCTTTGACGGACAAGGTCTCGCCGGCTTCGATGCAGGCCATGCCGCTCTCTTCTGCCGGAATGGGCAGGTTCGGAGCATTCACGCGCCAGTTCTGCGGCTCGATGCAGACGAAGCTGCCTTCCTGGTTGCTGTTCCAGACCATCCAATGCTTGTAGAACGGATCCACCTGGTAGGTGACACGGGTCCCCTCTTCTTTGTGCGTCAGCACGGCACCGTTGAAACCGCAATCATACGGCTTCGCAGTGAAATGATCGTCCATATCGGCATAGAGCGGATCCAGACCTTCACCCACGAGCTTCTGTTCATCCGCGGACAGCGGCAGCAGATTGCCGGTGGGCAGGATGCGTTCGCTCATCTCGACACGGTTGCCGACGGAAATGTTCATCACTGTAGTCGGGGTGATGCGGAAAGCGGTATGCCAGCCCAGGCCATAGGGCATGACCTCAGAACCGGTATTGGTGACGCGGACTTCCTGGAACAGTCCATCTTTGTTCAGGGTGTAGATGACTTCCGCCAGGAAGGTGACAGGATATACGTCATAGTGGGCCCAGCCCGGCTCCGCATTGTAGAACACGCGGACGACGACCTCATCCTCTTCGTCCTTCAGTGCCTCGATCTCCCAGGGTTCCTTGTGCAGGAAGCCATGCAGGGAATTGCCTGTTGCCGGCTCATTGATCGCGAACTGGTACACCTTGCCTGCAAACGTGAAGTGACCGCCATCGATGCGGTTCGGCGGGAACAGAAGCGGCAGTCCGTAGGACGTAGGATGCGCTTTGACCCCTTCCAGGCTGTCTACGGTATGGAATACCTGGATGCCGTCGATCCACAGCGCGATCAGTTCACCGCCGACTTCCGGCAGGATCTGCGCTTTCTGGCCCGCTGCTTCGATCGTCCACAGTTCTTTTTCCAAACCTTTGGATTTGGTGATCATAATGATTTCCTCCAATTCTCATAAAAATCTTGTATCGTTTGAAAGCGCTGTTCCCGGTCCATCGCAGTGGCCTTGTACAACACTTCATATACCTGATCGTTCAATTCGAACCCTTTCCGCGCATTCGGCAAAAAGTGTCCGATCTTCCGCCTTTCCGGCACATTGGCAGGATATACCCGCGGTTCCTGCGCAGGATCAAGTTCCGTGAACATATCGAACAGGATCGCGCCTAAGGTGAACAGATTGGTCCGCGCATCGATGACTGCGCCTTTTTCATTTTCCTCCGGCGCCTTCAGCCGGGTCGTGCCAAAATACCCGGCACCGGCTTCATTGATCAGCGGTGCTTTCTGGAACAGGTCGATATCGCAGAGCGCCATCCGGTCCGTATCGAAATCGTACAGGATGCTGCTGTCATAGAAATCCACCGCCAGATATCCGGCATCGATCACGGTCTGCATGAAACTGAAGAGCTCTTCCGCGGCCTCCAAACGTTTTTCGACCGGCAAAGCGTGGAAGCGCTGCATCGGCGTGATGACCTCCGGACGCGCTATGTAATGGTCAAAATTCCAGTGATCGAACAGGCAGTCTCCCTGCACATATCCATACACGGCGGTGTAAAAGGCCCCATGCGCAAAGTCCCTGACCAAAGGACATAGGAGTGGATGGCGGATATCCCGGTTCACCTGCACGGCGTGTCGCAGCAGACGGATCGACTCCTCCGGCGAGACCTCCGCCTCCACGGTCTGCACACCTGCGATCTTGTACAGATATCTGCGGCCGGTCCGCTCGATCCCGAAAAGGATGCAGCCGCTGCCCGTTTGATCGATGACCGAAAAAACGTGCCCTTCTTCCTGGACCCACGAAAGATCCTGCGGTTCACGCAGCCGATATGTGACGTTATTCAAATTATATTGAATCATGCATCATTTCCTCATGGTTGTTATTTCGTATTATACAGAATCGAAAAGAAGAATTCAATACCTTGACGGGAGTCAGGTGAGTCGATACAATAAAAAGCACCGGAGGTGAGAATTATGTTCAGACCTATGCGAAGATTCAAGCAGCAGCTGCCTGAAGAAGATGTTCTGCATCTGCTTGAAGATCGTCCTCGCGGCGTGCTGGCCGTTCTTGGCGATGAAGACTACCCCTATACCGTCCCCATGGACTTCGTCTATGACCCGGCAGATCACACATTGAATTTCCATACCGCAAAAGAAGGCCATAAGCTGGACTCCATACGGAAGCATCCCAAAGCCTCTTTCTGCGTGATCGATGAAGGCGTGCCGGACGAGACCGGCGATTTCTTCTATTTCAACAGCGTCATCATATTCGGACGGATGTCCGAGATCACCGACCCCGCGGAGAAAGTGGCCAAGCTGCGCCTGTTGGGGAATAAATATTTCCCGACCGCGGTCATGACGGAAGAAGAGATCGCAAAAAACGGTGCCCGTGTCGGCATGCTCAAACTGACCATCGAGCATATCACCGGCAAACATGTACATGAACGTTGATGGAAGGAGTCATGATCTATGTTTATCGATCTTCATTGTGATACTGCGGCTGGCGCTGTTTTCGCTGCACATAAAGAAGGCGGCACTGCTGTCGATTATTTATACAATAAACCCGATGCCCATCTGGACGTCCGCCGGCTGCGGCAGGCCGGAGGCAGAGCTCAGTTCTTCGCCTGCTTTACCCCGCCTCTGGAGCATATTTCGTCCGCTGGTTTCACCACGGATCGTGCATTCACCGACACCGTCCTCGGCGCCGTAAAGGATACCGCGGCCGCACATCCTGATGATCTGCGCATCGTGGGTACCTTCGCCGAATACCGGCAGGCCGTGGAGGATGGTGTGACTTCGGCCTTCCTGACACTGGAAGAAGGCCGTCCCATCGATGGGAAAATGGAGAACCTGGATGATTATTATGACCAGGGTGTACGTCTGATCACTTTGACCTGGAACTTCAAGAACTGTTTTGGCTCCCCCAACTCCAAGGATCCTGTCATCATGCAGGAAGGTCTGACGGATTTTGGCAAAGAAGCCGTGGTCTACATGCAGGAAAAGGGTATGATCGTGGACGTCAGCCATCTGTCCGATGGCGGCTTCTACGACGTGGCGGCGCTTTGTAAAAAACCGTTCATCGCTTCTCATTCGGATGCCCGCACGCTCTGCCGGCACACCCGCAATCTGACCGATGAAATGCTGAAGATCCTGGCCGATCACGGCGGGATCACAGGCTTGAATTTCTGCCCGGAATTTATAGATGAAAAAGGGGTCTGCACCTACGACGGTGTCATTCGCCACGCTCATTATATCGCGAATACAGCCGGCGTCGACGTGCTGGCGCTCGGTTCTGATTTTGATGGCATCGGCGGCGACCTGGAGATCGATGACGTTATGAAGATGCCCATCCTTCTGGAGAAACTGCACAAGAGCGGTTTCACCTACGATGAAGTCGAAAAGATCGCCTGGAAAAACGCAGAGCGCATCCTGCAGGACACGCTCCGTTAACGATCCGTTCGTTCGTACATATATGCTTTCCCTTTTGAGCCGGTGTGTTCGATCGCACCGGCTCTTTCCATGACCTTGATCGACTGACTCACGGCCATACCTCTTAAGTGCAGGGCTTTGCCGAATTCTTTCACCGTGAAAGGTTCATAAAGCCGGTCTTCCAGGAGTGCCAGATAATCCTCGGTCATCTCCAGGAGGAATCCTTCCTCGATGCGGTAGGGGATCCGCTCCAACCGGTGCGATCCGCGCTTGCCGTCACGGCTCCTGCGTCCATCGGCCAGCCGATACTCGTTCAGATCCATGAAGACTGGCAGGAAGGACAGCCCCGGCCTCGTCTGATGATCCGGCAGCCGGTAGATCTCCTTCAGGATCTCTACCGCCGTCCCCTTCTTGGGAGACTTTTTTCCTCCGGTCGCTTCACCGGTCTCCGGATCGATCCAGAAGATGTGCTTCTCCCGGGCGATCGGGAAGATCACCGTGACTTTATATTCTGGCAGGAAGGCGTCCAGTTTGGCCCGCAGCCGGCCGAAATCCCGGGTCTGGATCTCCAGGATGCGGTTGTCCTGGGGCCGGTAGATGTCCGCGATGTGCCGGCCGATCCGCATCTCCTGCAGGCTCTCATCCGGCTCGAAATAGTATTTCAGGACACAGTGCAGCATGCGTTCGGACTGCGTGCCGATGCCGCGGTTCATCTCGGCCTT
>JAILDJ010000194.1 GCA_024689505.1 Clostridiales bacterium | reverse complement strand
ATTGTGCATGCAGCGGCCGGTCAGAGAAATGGTCGGTGCACTGAAACCTTATTATCTGCTGATCATCTCTGATGTCTTCGTGATGGTGGTCCTGATATCGATCCTGGCCTCAGTCTTTATTCGAAGAGCGATCATCAGGCCTGTGGCCAAAGTTTCACAAGAAGCGGCACGTTTTGCGCAGGAAGGTACAAAGGGAGGATCCTTGGTCGATATCAGTCAGTATGACGTGATCCGGGACCTTGCCGGATCCATCGATTCCATGGAGACCGATATGCTCCAGTATATCGATACTCTGACGAAGGCGACAGCGGATAAGGAAAGGATCGGAGCAGAGCTTTCGATCGCTGCGACGATCCAGAAGGATTCCCTGCCGGACGTCTTTCGAGCGTTCCCTCAGCGGAATGATTTTCAGATCTATGCAACGATGGATCCCGCGAAAGAAGTCGGTGGTGATTTCTATAATTTCTTCTTGATCCATCGTGATCAGTTGGCGGTGGTCATGGCGGATGTTTCCGGCAAAGGTATTCCCGCGGCGTTGTTTATGATGTTGACCAATATCCTGATCGAGAGTAGAGCCCGTATGGGCGGTACCCCCAGTGAGATACTCGCCTATGTGAATAAAAGCATCTGCAAGCGCAATCGAGCGGACATGTTCGTGACCGTCTGGTTGGGGATCCTGAATACGACTACAGGACGCATGGTCTATGCGAACGCGGGGCATGAGGATGCGGCTATATACCGTAAGGGCGGTCAGTTTGAGATCACGAAAGAAAAACACAGCTTTGTACTCGGCGGTATGGATGGGATCCAATATCAGGACCGGGAGATCCAGCTCAATCAAGGAGATAAACTTTTCCTTTACACAGATGGAATCCCTGAAGCAACCGATAAAGATAATCAGATGTTCACGCTGCAGCGCATGCTGGACTCCCTGAACGAGCATAAGGAGAAATCTCCGGAAAAGATCTTGGACGGTGTCCGAAATGATGTCAATACTTTCGTATGGCATGCACCGCAGTTTGATGATATGACGATGCTTTGCCTGGAAATAAAGGAAGGGTCGCCTGGATCGTCAGAAGAATAAACTATCATGAACAATGCAAGAAAGAATGAACGGTTTTTGTTGGTCTCCGTGTTTCTGTTCTGGTTTTCGGTCTATACATATCCCTCGTTTTTGACCACATATGCGACAAATACGCTTGGTGCGGCAAAGACCATGGCCGGTATGATCGTGGGAAGCTATGGACTGACACAGATGATCCTTCGGATCCCGTTGGGTATCGTGTCGGATATCCTGAGAAAACGCAAGCTTTTCGTTATGATCGGCTTTGCGCTTTCGATCGTTTCTGCCGCCGGTCTGACGATCGTGGCGATGCTTGCCGGCCGGGATAAGATTCCGTCAGGACTTGCGGAGGCAGTGCTGATCTTCCGCGGTATGGCGGGCATGATGGCGGCGACATGGGTCAATTTCTCCGTATTGTATGCTTCCAGCTATAAAGGGGATCAGGTCGCGAAGGCGATGAGCCGGATCATCGTGCCGCAATGCGGTTCTCAGGTCATGGCTATGCTCATCGGTGCGCAATTGGCTGGCCGCCTGGGAGAGATCTGGGCGTTCCTTCTGGCAGCGGGAGCGGCTGTCGTCGGACTCATCATTATGTCCCGTGTTAAAGAACAGGCGCCGACGGGAGACCCGATGACCGTCAAAGGATTCCTGG
The DNA here is from genome assembly GCA_024689505.1 of Clostridiales bacterium. GTDB lineage: Bacteria > Bacillota > Clostridia > Lachnospirales > Bianqueaceae > RUG159. The sequence goes on along the minus strand of JAILDJ010000194.1, from coordinate 3,679 downwards.
AAGTAGCTAAAAATCCACAATTGATCAGTGGAACGATACTGGCAGCGATCTATCAGCTCGTCGTATGGGCGACTGTACAAGGTTTCGTGCAGAATTGGGCCAGAGATGTGATCGGTGTCACGACTGCGCAATTAGGATTCCTGTCTGTCGCGAACCTCCTGCCGAACACGATCCTCTCGCATTTCTCGGGCACTGTATTGGCACCTCGGTTCGGCAGAAGAACAGTTTTAGTTTTGGGCTTTGCCGCACTGGCGGTGGCGTGTCTGCTGTATCCGCGTACCGGCTCTTTTGGTTCGTTGCTCGCGGTGCAGGCGCTGCTGGGTTCTGGCGTCGGCCTGATCATGCCGCTGACTATGGCCAGCGCGATCGAGACGGTGCCGAATGAGAAGCGTGGCGCTGCCATGGGGATCTACCAGGCGATCTATGGGGTCGGCATGTTTATCGGCCCGGTGCTTGGCGGGATCGTGATCGACAGATTCGATGGTACGGCGGGGATTACGATCCCGGTACAGGGCTACATCGCGAACTTTTATGTGGCGATGGTGATCGCGATCGTTGGCGGGATCCTGGCAGTACTGCTGAGTGGAAAACGTGAGAGCCGATAGGAGGAAACATATGCTGATACATGAAGTGTTTTTGGATGATATGGTCCTTCAGCAGCTGATCTGTATGTCTGAGGACTGGGAAGCGGAGCACAGCTGTTATGGGTACCGCGCCAACACCATAGAAGATATCAAGGGCAACCGGATCTTTTTCGCTGAAGAGGATGACAAAGTGATCGGATACTTGTTCGGTAACGTCAGTCAGTCCAAGAATATGTGGTCCATCATGCCGGAGGATACACCCTATTTCGAAGTAGAAGAACTATACGTCGTCCCTGAACGACGCTCTAGAGGCGTGGGGTCGGCCTTGTTCCATTATGCAGAAGCAGCATTGTCTGACAACGTGCAGTACATGGTTTTGAGTACAGCAACAAAAAACTGGAGAGCGATCTTCCATTTCTACATTGAAGAATTGCAGATGGAATTCTGGAACGCCAGACTGTTCAAAAGGATCAAACGATAATGGAGTATACGATCAAACAAGTCACGATCGAGGATTATGATCAGATCTTCGCGTTATGGAACAGTACGGAACAAAGCCGCAGGGCATTGAATCCGGTCGATGATACCCGCGAAGGGATCCGGAAGTACCTGGATCGCAATCCCAACACGTGCTTTGCCGCGGTCAAGGACGGGCAGATCATAGGAGTGATCCTGGCAGGACACGATGGACGCAGAGGCATCATCCATCACCTTTGCATCCATCCGGACTGCCGTCGCATGGGCATCGCCGGGCATCTGGTCTCACTGGCAGAAGAAGCCCTGCAAAAAGAAGGGATCCAGAAAGTTTTCGGTCTGGTCTTTATCGATAACGACCCGGCCAATCATTTCTGGGAGCAGCAGGGATATTCCTTGCGGACGAATCTGAACTACAGGAACAAAAGCCTGAACGATCAGATCCCCGCAGGAGAATGAGTCCAATTAGGGAGATTTGAAAGACATGACAGAAGTTTCTTTCCTTTATGGAGAGCTGATCTTTACCGGGATCTGGATCGTTCTGCGGATCCTCGTCTGGATCCAGCAAAAAAAGATCGACTGGAAGCGGGAAGCGGCGCTTCTTTTGATGTTCATCAATCTGGCTGTCATCATCCGCCTGGTCTATTTCCCGTTTTTCATGGTGGAGGGTCACGTGCAGCCGCTGATCGTGAATCTACGGGCTACCGGTCCATACCGTATCAACCTGACGCCATTCGTTCACATAGTGGATTATAGCAGCAGAAAAGAGCTGTTGATCAATATCCTTGGGAACATGTGCATGTTTATTCCCACCGGTATCCTGCTGCCGATTCTGTATAAGAAACTGGATCGGTTCTGGAAGGTCGTTCTGGTGGGCCTTAGCATGTCGCTGATGATCGAATTGTCCCAGCTGCTATGGTGTCCGACCAATGTCACCGATATCGATGATCTTATGCTCAATACACTGGGAGCTGCAATCGGGTATGGGATCTATTACCTGTGTCGCCCGCGAAGGAAAAGGAGCTGACGGATCATGCATTTTGTGGACGCGAAATCGATCCTGACCGGAGGCCGTGGATATTACGGAATGAATATATACCGCGGATGTACGCATGGCTGCATCTATTGTGACAGCAGGAGCACATGCTATCATTTTACACATCCCTTTGAGGATATCGAGGTGAAGCAGAATGCGTCGATCCTGTTGGAAAAAGCCTTGCGGTCCAAACGGCAGCGATACATGATCGGCACGGGTTCCATGTCGGATCCTTACATGCATTGTGAGGAACAGCTGGGCCTTACGAAACAGTGTCTTGAGATCATACATCGTTATGGTTTCGGGGCTGCGGTTCAGACCAAATCCGACCGGATCCTGCGTGATATCGATTTGCTGGCGGAAATCAACAAGGACGCGAAATGCGTCGTCCAGATGACTTTGACGACGTATGATGATGACCTATGTGCCATCCTGGAGCCAAACGTTTGTAACACGAAGCGCCGGATCGAGGTGCTGGAGATCATGCGGGAGCGTGGGATCCCTACGATCGTATGGATGACACCGATCCTGCCTTTCCTAAACGACACGGAAGAGAACATTCTGAATATCCTGAAAGCATGCGCCAAAGCCGGGGTCAAAGGCATCATAGATTTCGGCATGGGAATGACCCTCAGAGAGGGTGACCGAGAGTATTACTACGCCGCGTTGGACCGCTGGTTCCCCGGCCTTAAAGAAAACTATATCCATCGATATGGCAATGCGTACGAGGTCCCGAGTCCACACAACAGGGAATTGGTGGCTCTGATGCGCAGATTTTGTGAGGATCACGGCATGATGTCGGACCCGGAAGACTGCTTCCGGTACATGCGGGATCTGCCGGAACCATATCCCCAGCTCAGTTTATTCTGATCTTATAGATTTGGAGGAAGAAACACACATGAAAAAACTCATGATCGCAGTACTGAGTGGTCTTATGCTTTTGACCGCATGCTCCGGAGGAAAGAATGCCTTCACCAGGCCTGAAGCATCCGGCTCTGAAAGCGTTGCAGAGACTTCGCAGCAAACCGAGGAGGTATCCGAGGAAGAAGCAATGGTGGAGGAAGAAAGCCAAGCCCCTGCAGCTGAGGAAAGCTCCGCAGATGAAGAAAGCTCTGCTGAAGAGACGGAGACGGAGGAAGAAGAGTCAGCGGAGGAGGAGGTTCTTCCCGCCGTCGAAGAATACCCGGTCGATATGGAGAACGTCCGTGATCGCCTGATCGAATGGGATCCTACACTCAATATGTATTCTTCCATGCCGCTGGGAGAAAAGAAGGTGGCATCTGAGCATACCTATGAAGAGAATGATGTGCTGAGAGGCTACTATATGTATGCCTATGATGTCCGGGGACATCTGCGTGTCCGGGCGTATTATACGGACGATGGACTCTCCGGATACGGGATCTTTGAATATGATGAAAATGGATTCCTGATCCGGGAGACGGATTATACGAAAGAGGGAGAATGGCGTCAGCAGATCGATTATGTCAATGATGAAAAGGGTAACGGGATCCGTGAGAACTATATCGATTCTGACGGGACCAGTAATAACTGGGACGAGTATGACTTCAATGAGATGGGTAATCCA
>JAILDJ010000156.1 GCA_024689505.1 Clostridiales bacterium | reverse complement strand
TCAAATATGTAAAAGGAAAGACCCAATCAGCCTTTTTGGTCTTCCTGGCATCCTATTCTTTGCTGGGAGGTATCGTAGCGCTCATTCTCCCATATGACATGCTGCGGCCGCAGATCGCGCTCACCATCCACTCTTTTGCGTATCATGGACTGATCGTCACCGAAGCTATGATCGCGTTCATGATCCTGAAGAAACGATCCGAAAAAATGAAACCGACGTTTTCTCCCGCGACGATGCTTTTCCTCGCCATGGCCGCGGTCGCGGAAGTGATCAACGTGGTCTCTCATGTGATCCTCAAGGACCCAAAGCTGGAACCCAATATGTTTTACATCACGCCCTTCTACCCATCCACACAGCCGGTATTGTCTGATATCGCGATCAAGTACGGGATCCCTGCGGAAATCACTGTGTACATTGGTTTGATCATACTGACGTGCTTTGTTATTTTCTCGATCGAAAAACTTCTTCTGCACAAAAGTCCCAGAAAGAATTGAAGAAAAAAAGAGAAAACCTCGATCTCTCTTGGTTTTCTCTTTTAATTTTATATTAGTGGCCCCGCTCCATATCCTGAAAATGGATGAGTGCGCCGATGAGATTCGCATCGTTGCCAGCCGAAGCCACCTTGATCTCGGGTTTTGGGACCCGTGTGATCCGGACCCAGTAGCTTTCCCATTCCTGATCCAGGGCCTGCTGTATCTCCTGGATGAACCGTGGCTGGGCACTCACACCCCCGCCGATGGCGATCGCCTCCAGATTCAGCATCAATTGAAGATCAACGATGAATCTTGCCGCCTGTCGTGTAAACCGCTTCAGCCTGTACAGTGCCAAAGGATTTTTGCGTTCCACCTGCCTGAAAAAACGGAATCCATCGATGCCCTTTGGATCCTTTTTCCGCAGGATCTTCCCATTGAAGAATCGAAGGAAATCGTCCAACCTGAACTTGGGAATAAACGCCTTCCTGGATGTAGAAACCAATGTTGCCACTCCCGCCTGAAAAGTGGCTCCATAGTAGATCCTTCCGTCGAGGATCAAAGCACAACCGATCCCCGTACCGTAGATCAGCACCGCCGCGTTCTTCTCTTTCTGAAGAACGCCGTTTCTTTTTTCTGCCAAAGCAGCACAGATCGCGTCATTCTCCACCCAGACCGTGGTTCCTGACTTTTCTTCCAGGAATGTCTTCAGGTTCATGTTCTCAAAGAAATCATAGGAGCCGGGAGACATGATCTGACCGGTGCCAGGATCTACCTCACCGCAGTAGCTGATCGCGATGCCCTCGGCTTCGGGGTATTGTTTCCGGAGCGACAGAATGGCCTCAGCGAATTTCCCCGCATCGCTGCGGCGTCCCTCCAGTTTGCCCTTCTCCAAGATGCGGAGTTCATCATCCATGACCGCGTACTTGATGGCGGAGCCGCCTACGTCCAGCACTAATCGTTTCATAGTACTTCTCCATTAGACTTGCAGACCTGTTGATACCAATAGAAGGAGTCCTTCCGATATCGCTTGTATGTGCCCTGTCCTTCATCATCCACATCGACATAGATCAAACCATACCGTTTGGACAGCTCGCCCGTAGAAGCTGCCACCAGGTCGATCCCGCCCCAGGTGGTATAGCCCAGCATTTCCACGCCTTCTTCCACAGCTTCCTTCATCGCCGAGATATGATCCCGCAGATACTGGATCCGATAGTCATCATGCACGGTCCCGTCCGCTTCCAGCACATCCCTCGCTCCGAGACCGTTCTCCACATCAAACAGCGGTACCTGATAGCGATCATAGAGGAAATGCAGCCAGTACTTAAGACCCAGCGGGTCCTTCGCCCACCCCCACTCAGAATACTCGAGATAGGGGTTGCCGGATCCGGAGAAAACATTGCCCGTGACCGGGTCTGTCAGATCCTCGTGGGTCGTAAAGGTGCTGGACATATAGTAGGAAAACGCCAGAAAATCAGCGGTCCCCTCACGCAGGTCCTTTTGATCCTCTTCAGAGATCTCAAAGCTGACTCCATTCTCTGCCCAGATGCGCGGCGCATAGCTGGGATAGGCACCTCTGAACATGGTATCGCCCGCATAACCGAAATCATGCTGGAACTGCAGGTAATTGCCCAGCACATCCTTCGGATCCGGCGTAAGAGGGTAGGAGCAGGCACCGCAGATCATGGCACCTACTTTAATGGATGGATCGAGGGCGTGGGCGATCTTCGCCGCTCTTGCCGCCGCCACCATCTGGTTATGAAGGCTGACAAAATTCTTCTTCCTCTGCTCCGGGCCGGAAGCATACGACATGACCATCAACACATTGATCTCATTGAAGGTCAGCCACTTATTCACCAAATCCTTATATTCTGTAAAGCAAAGCCTGGCATATTCCACGAACTCATCGATCATCCCGCGGTTGGTCCAGCCACCGTAGGTCCTCTCCAGATAGACCGGCTCGTCGTATTTGCACAGAGTGATGATGGGATCGATACCGTATTTGCGGCATTCACTGAATACATTGCGGTAAAACTCTACACCTTCCTGGTTGACACCGCCTTTAAGTCCTTCCGGAAAGATCCGCGCCCAGGAAATAGACGTGTTGAAGGTGGTGTGCCCCATCTCCGCCAGCATGGCGATATCTTCTTTGTAGTGATGGTAGAAATCCGAGGCTTTATGGTTGGTGTAATGGACGTCATCGAAAAGCTGCCACTTAGCGCCTTTCGGCAGTCCGTCCACGATCAGAGGGACGGTGGTCTGGGACTCCCGCTCTCCATCAGCATTCAGATAATACACAGGACGAGATCCGGTGTGAGAAGATGCAACGCCTGCATAGTCCAGCATGACCGGGCTTTTTCCGCCCTCATTCCAACCGCCCTCGATCTGCGCGGCGCTTACTGACGTTCCCCACAAAAAGCCTTTTGGAAAGCTCATTTCGTATCCTCCTTCGATGATTGGCATGTTTTTCTTTATTATATCTTCTCATAGGATCTTGCGCTAATGGTAATAATGAATCCGTGATATTCTTGATTTGAATATCACGGATCCAGACATGCTTTGCAATAAAGGAGATTGACGAAGTGTATTCCTTACAGGTGTTCTTGGAAGAAGCTGACTGTCTTTTTTAATATCTCATAACTTTCCGGCGTCCCTCGTCCGGTCGTCGCATAAGCATGGAAGCAATGAGGATGATGATACGCTTCTGTTTCCACTCCGGCTGCCTTGCATTTTTCTTCCAAAATGATCGAATCTACGGACAGGCTCTCGTTCTCATCCCAGGACAAAAGGACCGGTGGAAATCCGTGCAGGTCATCATAATACGGTTCTGCCTCAGGTTTTCCAGCGTCCGCCTGCGTCAGATACAATTGTCCCATGATCTGCACGCCGGATGGCGTTACGGTAAAATCCTCATTCTCAGCAAAATCCCGGTCCAATACACCGCTGAATTCGATTGGTGCGGAATAAGGAATGATGCCCGCCGGAAGTTTTACGCTCCGATTGCGCGCCATGATGGTGACCGCGAGGGATAGATATGCGCCAGCACTCTCGCCGATCAAAAATATGGGTACATCCGGATACTTCTCCAGTAATGCCTCATACACCGCAAAACAGTCCTCCTGTGCAGCAGGATACTGATGCTCCGGTGCCAGTCGATAAGAACAACTCCACACAGGGAACCGGCTTTCTCCTGCCAGCATGGACGCAAAACCGCGACTGGTCGCAGCATTTCCACAAATCAGACCGCCGCCGTGGATATAAAAGACTACCGCATCGGTACGAGCGCATTCCGGCAGAGAAAGCTCACACTCGATCCCACCAAGTGTTTCCTGGATGAACTCGACACCCGGTTCGTCCGCCATATGTGTCTGTGCGTTCTGAACGACCTCTCGAAGTTTGTATGGGTCGAGTGATCCATCGAACTTTGGAACAAATCCAACTTCCATCATCTGCTTCATGATCATTTTTAACTGCTGCATTTCTGTACTTGGCATGTTTCGTCTCCTTTGCAAATCACTATTGACTTCTTTCATACTACTAATATAATAGTGATATTGATAAAAAACAACCGTTGATTATATGATATACGAAAGATAATCGACAGTTGTATAATTATTGTTGCATAAGGAGTCATATCATGAAAACAGACGCACGGGTCCGCTACACTAAAATGCGCATCAGAGAAGCCTTTTATGCTTGTCTACAGAAAAAACCGATCGCCAGGATCACTGTTAAGGAGATCTGTGATCTAGCAGAGATCAATCGAGCGACCTTCTATACACATTACATGGATGTTTTCGATTTGTTGGACAAGCAAGAGGAAGATGTTCTTACCAAGCTGCAAGACACGATCAAACAAGAGAGCACCAGCACACGTACTGGCCTGGAATTATTGGAGAAGCTTAAAGACCGCTCGGATCATTTAGGTCTTCTGGCCTCAGAAAACGGCGATCCGACTTTTGCGTCAAAAGTGTTCAGATTGTATTATTCTTCATCTGTCTCCCGGATGGATCAGTTGCTGCCCGGTAAGGACGCCGCTCTTCAGGATATCGTTTTTTCCTATATTGCCGGAGGTTGCGGCAGTCTGATGACGCGCTGGATCCAAGGTGAAATCGACTGCAGTTCTGAAGCATTGATCTCTCTGTTGGATCAGCTTACGGCAAAACTTCTCGCCCAATTGTGATGGGACTTCTATAAAACCATTCGCTCATCTGTAAAAACAAAAATCGCTGGAATCCGCTTAATGAACGGGTTCCAGCGTTTTTTATATCTCCATTTACAGTGCCGTATACAGTCCGTCGATCAGGATATCGGCGCCGTTGGTATAGGCGGAAGCTTCGGAGCAGAGCCAGATGATCGCTCCGGTCAGTTCTTCCGGTTTGCCCATGCGGTGCATGGGGAAAAGCGGCTGCCAGGCGGCCAGGAGCTCAGGCTCCACAAAGTCCGGATCGATCGACATTGGCGTCGCAATGTATCCGGGACTGATGCTGTTGACGCGGATGCCATGCTCTACCAGTTCTACAGCCAGGCTCTTGGTCATGTGGATCACAGCGGCTTTGGATGCATTATAGGCAGCCTGTGGCTGCGGGACATTGACGATGGACCCGGACATCGAAGCAATATTGATGATGGAGCCCTTTGTCCCTGCGGCGATCATGACGCGGGCGGCCTCTTTCGCCACGATATAAGACCCGGTCAGATTGATATCGATCACTTCTCGGAATTCGGCAACAGTGGCCTCGAAGATGTCCTTATGGTAGCAGACACCCGCATTATTGACCACGATGTCCAGCCGACCGTAGACCTCCAGGATCTTTTCGATACCGGCCTTGACCTGCTCCTCGATCGTACAATCCGCCAGGATATCCAACGCCCTGCCGCCCTCTTCCTCGATCAGCTGTACCGTTGCTGCCGCACCGGATCGGGAAAAGATCGCGATGTCCGCGCCGGCTCTGGCCAAATCTCTGGCAATGACCTGTCCGATCCCTCGGCCGGCACCTGTGACCAGCGCTACCTTTCCTTCCAGAGAAAACATATCCAGCAAAAAGTCTTTCTTCATGACATCCTCCGTCCTTGCAAATAGATTTTACACAGTTTATATCAAATCTACTTGATGCTGTCAATGAAAACGTCTCGAAAACAGCCGTCAATCCAACACATCCTCTATTCCCCCCAGGGAGTAAGCCTGGCTGAATCCCGCGTATCTGTCCCATACCTTTTCCGTACAAAGCGGCATGACCCTAAAACAGTTTATACCGCAGGAGAAGGTGGAAGCTGCGAAGAACATGCTTCGTTTTTCTGAGTATCCTCTTTCGGAGATCGCCCACTACCTGGGTTTTTCCTCTCAGAACTATTTTGGCGCCGTCTTTTTGCGGTATACAACAAAAACGCCGGCACAATACCGGCGTTCCGTACAAAAAGAGAAGGAATGAATTTATGACTTTTGCATAGGCATGCATACATCGGTCTAAACATCGATCGGCTTCGGCGAGGATGAAGCCTCTTGGCTGAAATCAGGATCCCACTCACTCAAACCTCTGCGTTGTCGCTCGATCGCCTCTTCCATGCTGATCGTAGGAAGGTCGTCGTTCAGGTACGCGATCAGTTCGGAGATCCCTTCCCGTGTTTTGTTATTGACCTCGAAGATGCGGTCACAACCCGCGTTCTCCATCCACTGACGGATCATGGGGACGTTCGCGTACGCAGAATCCGTTTTGGTGATGATACCGATCAGCGGGCGGAGAATAAAGGTGTGCAGACAGCAGCCGAAGAGATTGAAGGGTTCATCGGCCGCCTGCACCAGTCCCACCACGTCGGACTCAAAGGAAAAGCATGCAAGGCCCACCGAAAAATGCTTGGATTCGGCGTACTCGCCAGGTGTGTCGATGGTATCGTCGTTCAGATTGGTGTATTGCGTTTTGATGTAGTGAAGCTCTTCGCCGTTCATCGCCTGGATCAAAGAGGTCTTGCCGGCTTCGCTTCGACCCATAAGGAACATTTTTTTCATATCAGTTTACCGTAAGATCAGCGGCTTCAAAGTGCAGCTCATCTCTGAAAAACCGGACGACTTCCTGAACGGCAGTCCTTACTTCAATAAGGCCTCCCGTCAGAACGAGCGTGCCGCAGAAACGATCCATGAATCCGATCTCCACATGGGCTGCTTTCATGGCGCAGTCCGCGGCTGCCACCACCGCTTCCCACGGCGTGAAATGGACGAGTCCGATCGCTTCGCCCGAGTGATCCTCCCCTTCATGGGTCCCGATATGAAGGCCGAGGTTCTGATAGATCGTGGGATCGGAAGGATTCAGGACGTGCGCAAGGCACACTTCCCTGCCGGGGATGCGCACCCGGGTCATGCGAAGGGTCTGCCCTTTGATCTCTTCGAAATCCTTATGGAAGATCTTCTCCAGAAGTTCTTCTCTTGTGATCTTTTGTCCTGTTTTCATATCAAGCACAAGTTTACTTTCTCGTCAGGCGGCAGACGACATAACCCATCTCTGATTTGAAGAAATCGAGGATCTCGATCATGGCGGACTCCACATCCGCAAGTTCGCCGGTTATGATCAGCGTGCCTGTAAAACGGTCAGCAAAGCCCAGATATACATTTCCGCTTTTGACGGCAATATCCGAGGCGATGACGGCGGACTCTGGCGGCGTCATGTTCATGATGCCGATGGCAGAAGTACCATAATCGACCTGCGGGTTCAGGCCCAGCTTCTGATAAATGACCGGAGCGGGACCGCCCATGATATGTGCAAATGTGATCTCTTTTCCGCAGACAGTCTCCTGAACGATCCTGATCTGCTCACTGTTGTTCGGCATGGCTTACCTCCGTGAAGATCGATCTGTCATATGGTGCCGGGAACTGGATCCGAAGCACCGGGTAAACGAATGGTAGTGTATTCACTTTAGCATAAAACAGCCATTTCGTCCAGTCCATTTGTTTTTCCGTTATGGCATAGGCTTTTTTGTTGCGGCGGAGATCTGCTCCTGAAAAAAGCTGGTCGATCCTGATGGGATCAGCCAGCTTTTGCGCTTGAATGCCAAAACAGATGTGAGACCTTATTATCCCTTCGCCTTTTCCAGATACTTTCTGATGGTCCCGACCATCTTTTCATTCTGAAACGTCGCTTCTATTTCCTCCATATCAACGGTTTTTCCATCAAGGATGCCTTGGATCAGCACCTCAGCGTACAGGACCTCGCGCGTCCGGGGATCTTTCAGGTATGCCAGCAGGTCGATATTCATTTTCTGGTTGATCCCTTCTACCATGCCCTGGTAGAAAGTGCTGCTTTCCCCGAAATACTTACCTATATCTTCGATGCATTCAAAGCCGATGATCACGTCTTCCAGGCGCATCATCCTGCGCTCTTTCACAGCCACCGTACCTCCGTTGAGCAGCTTATCCGCCGTCGTTTCCAGTACATCGCACAGATCCAGCAGGATCCCTGTATCGGGGAGCGCGTCCCCGTTCTCCCACTTTGAAACTGCCTGAAACGAAATGTTCAGCTTCTCCGCCAGTTCTTTCTGCGTCATGCCTTTTGTCTTACGCAGATGTTGGATGTACCGTCCTGTTTTGATCGTATCCATCATATTTTCTCCTCGTTGATCGATTTTGCAGTCTGCATGTTGAATATACATCAGAACTCAAAATTCGTAAATAACGAGAAAATAGAGATTATTCTAATTTCAGTTGAATCGCGATTTACCGTGATGGAAGCTTTTCCGTCAGGCTTTTGCCGCTTCCAGAACTTCCTTTTTATCCGCAAAAATGCTGGCCCCGCCGCAGCGGACGCGGCAGTACTTCTCATGACCCGGCATTTCGTTGATATATTTATGATTCAGATCATCCTCGATTTCTGCATCGCCCGCGAAGATGGAATCCACCAGGCCGATATAATCCAGGAAGTATTCTCTCGCGATCGGAGCCCCGTTGTGGTTCGGAAGGACCAAAGTATGCTCATCGCATAACGCATAGAGACGCTCCGCGTTTTCCCTCATGTTCTTCAGCCGAGGTTTGAGGGTGTTCGGTTCTCCCAGGAACATCAACGTCTGGCCTGACTCGAATTCATCTCCGGAGAACAGCATATTGTTCCCTGCATCATAGAAGAACAGCGAGCTGTTGCAATGTGCCACTTTAGCTCTCAGCACCTGGATCACACGGCCGCCCAGGTCAAATTCATAACCATCGCCCACAACGACCTTCTCATAATCCGGATAGGGGAAATTCTTATCGTTTTCCTGATACCCCGGCGTTGCGTCCTTTTCCCATTGGTCGGCCACATAGACCTTCTCCCACTCGGCGTTCCCTCCGTAATGATCCAGATGGAAATGGGTGTTCACCACGATCACGGGCTTGTCCGTCAGCTTTTCCACATAGGCTCGTAAATCGCCCTGGCCATAGCCGGTATCGATCAGCATGGCAGCCTCATCGCCCTCCAGGAGGTAGATGTTCTGGGAGCCGCCCATGAAATTGATGACCCAGGTGTTTTTGCTTAACATCCAGCCGCTATAGTAGCCGAAATTCTCGTTTTTGTTTGCTTTTGGCATAGGTACCCCTCCTTTTTTCATCCTGATCAAAGCATAGCATGTATGAGGTCTCTTGTCAAAAGCAGGTTGTGCTGCGTGGGAATGGGAAGCCTCGCAATATGGTTCTGTATTCTTTTAGCACCGCATAGGGATGTGTGATCATGACAGAACTGGAAAATTGAAGGCGGGTCTTGCATATTGCTACGAAGACGCAGAGGTCGATCTGCTTTCTTATCTTTCGAGCAGTGCGAGACCGTGGCTTTGCACGTCGCCGTTTACAGCGGTGCAGATCCAATCCGCAACGCTGACGCCGTCCTCCAGCTTATCGAAAACATTGCTGGAAATGATGGTGTGCTGCGTATTGTGGGTCTCTGCGTTTTCGGCATGATTCCAGATATAGATCCCGATTCCCGGGATGTTTTCCTGCAGGCCCTTGACCATTTCCGCAAGATCCTTCTGGAACAGGTCGCCGTTTTCTTTGTCCTTTGTCATGGTACCGGTGCGGATATACGCCTGATACTGCTGCAGCGTATCGTCCCGGTAGGAGCAGTCAAACAGGATCTTGACGCTGTCACCTCTCTTTTCATGCAGTGCGGTCAGGCTGTCCAATACTAGATTGTCCGTCACCAAACGGTCAGAGATTTCCTTGGGCGACTGCCAGAGATCGACCGCCGTCTCGTGCCACCCATCATAGAGCAGCAGCGAGCTGTCCACACAGACCGTGATATTATGCGCGCTAGGGAAGCGGTCGATCACATCGTCAGCCAGAAGTGAGGTGGCAAAGCCGCCTGCAGAGAATCCTGTTACCAACAGGGTGTCCTGCTCGCCCACATAGGGCTTCATTTGCTCCACAAAGGCCGCATAATTGCTGTAGCCGGTGTGGTATACCGTCTTTTTCCCCTCATAGACGCCTGTACCTGAATGGAAGTCACCGGTTGCATAAGGGATTACCACGAAGCTCCAATCCTTGAAAGGGTTGTTCTCTGCATTGCTGCCGATTCCTCCCTGTGCCACGAAGTCCTGCCCCGTCATGTTTGTGGCATAGAACTTCTTTCCGCCTTCCGAGGTTTCCGGCGTAATGCTGACGCCGCCGCCGAAGAAATAGACGACGACCTTATTCTCAGTGCCCTTTTTGAAGATTCCGTGCCACTCGCTTCCGTCTGAAGATTGAGTACCTTCCACTGCCACATCATACCATTTTCCGATTTCCGCCTCACCTGTCAGCTGAGGGAAGTTTTTGAGAAAGGTTTTTTTCAGCAGTACGAACACACCGACCGCAAATATGACAATGACGCAGGCGAGAATGAGCAGAACCTTTCTCGCTTTTCTGTGTTTTTTCTGTTTCATGTTGTCCCTCCTGCTGTTATTCTTTGATGCGTGCCGGGACAGAGCTTTTCGCAGGACCCATCCGGCAGTATGACATGGGCAATGGTGCCTTCCGGAATCGTAAACGTATAATAGATCCGACCGGCTTTCTTCTCCCAACGGGACCGTATAACGCCAAACCGGGTTTTATAAACGCCCTCCGCCCAGGTCAGGCTGCCGCCGATGATGGGGCGTAGTTCAAATTCCTTGAAACCCGGAGCATGGGAAGTCGGACGGATGCCCGCTACGTATTCAAACAGGAACTGGCACACCGCACCAAAAGAGTAATGGTTGAAACTGTCTCGGAACACGTCCATGCTATCCCAGTTTTCCAGCATGGTGGTCGCGCCAAGGGTAATCGGATGCAGCCAGCCGGGAGCCGTGGTCTGTTCCAGGATCCGAAAAGCTTCATCCACAAGGCCATTGTCACAAAGGGTGGGCAGCAGATACACTGTGGAGAGAAATCCGGTGTTCAGGTGGTGATTGGCTGCTTCCAGCTCCTTTTTGAGCTGCACGATCACCAGCGGCTTTTTCTCTTCACTGACCATGTCCAGTGCCAAAGCGCGGATATAGGCCGCCTGATGGCCCGGCTGGATCGTGCCATCGGGACCGATCATGTAATTATCATAGGCGGCTTTTATTTTGGCTGAAAGCACAGCATAATGCTCCGCATCCTCTGTTTTATCGAGGATACGGGCCATGTGCGAAAGATTGTCGCAGCTGCGCTTGGTGTAGGCAGTAGCTACCTCCGGCTTGCCATACTTAGCCATATGGGTCACGTAGTCCGCCGCTGTGCCGCCCTTTGCAAAAAGCTCCATGACCTCCGGCGCCGGGGGCAGCGGTTCGTTCCATTCGCCATAGTGGAAGCGGGTATCATAGATGTAATCGCCATCGCCGTTTCTGTACCACGGCTTATCGGCATACATAGGATTTTGCTCCTTCATGCAGTTCAGCGAGAAATCGACCCATTTTTTCGCTGTGTTGTAATGCTCCTCCAGGAATGCTCTGTCGCCGTACATCAGATACATCTGATACGGGATCCACACAGCAGAATCACCCCAGCCCACGCTGTCCTCGCCAATATTGCCTTCACCAGTTGGCCCTGCCAGAGCCATAGCGGGATCCTTTACCCGTACCGCTTTGAGTTCTTCCGGATCGTGGACGCTGGAAGTGGACGGGAAGGTGATGCCAACCTTACCGGATGCATATTGCTCGATGGTCTGATCTGCCAGCCATTTCTTGAAAAACTGCTGTACGTCCATGAAATACGCAGCCGTCCGGCAGTAGATCATGGCGTCGCCCGTCCAGGCGTTACGCTCGCGGGTGGGACAGTCCACCGGCACATCCAGAAAGTTGCCCTTCTGGCTCCAGCGGGCATTTTCTACGAGCTTGTTGATGAGTTCATTGGAACACGTGAGGTCTCCAGTCTCCTCCATGTCGGAGTAGACAGCAATGGCCTCAAAGTCCGCATTTTCTGATCCGATGCCTTCTACAAGCACATAACGAAAGCCAAACACGGCAAAGTGCGGCGTGTATTCCTCCGTTTCAGCGCCTTTGCAGATATAGGTGACTTCCTGAAATTCTGCCCTTCCGCCATCACAATTGGCGGTGGAAAAGCAACCGCTTTGATCCAGCCCTTCCCCGTGCTTAAGATGCACAGTCTGCCCACGCCTGGTGCCTCGAAGGATCATGTGGACATATCCTGCCAGATTCTGGCCAAAGTCAATGACAAGGCTCCCATTGGCATCGCGCATGGGCTTTCCTGGGAAGTGTTCTTTTTCCCGCACAGGGACGCTCTGGTTCTCGATCCGTTCGCCCTCGGTGTGCTCCGTGCAAAGGTGCGCCTTTTGCCAGCCGTGGAGCTTGATCCTTGCGTCATAAACTTCCCCTTTTTGCAGATCTGAGCGCATGATGCCATCCGTCGTGACCTCAAAGGTCTCATCCGTGGCGATCGTTTCTTCACTGCCATCGGAATACAGGAGTGTAAGCTCTCCCCAAAGTGCAAGCGTATAGCCGAAGTTGTTGTTCCAGCGCCACCAACCGTCTCCAACCGTCACGCGCAGTTCATTGTCCCCTTGGCGGATCAGCTCGGAGACATCATACTCCTGCACCTGGATGCGGTAATAATAACTGGTCAGCCCCGGC
>JAILDJ010000087.1 GCA_024689505.1 Clostridiales bacterium | reverse complement strand
CGGATTCATGATAAATATGTACTTCATATCTATACCTCCCTATATTACATACCAAGCATACCCAAAACGATCAGCAGTTCGCCTGCCAGATACGTCAGCATCACTGTGAAATGCTTCTTGAAGATCAGATCCGGATTCTTTTTATAGTAACGAACCAGGAACAGCGTGCAGTCCGAAATGAAAAACAGGAGCGCCCCGATATAAGCGGTAAGCGCCGCACCGCTGCGATGCGTGAAGAACTGGATCAGCGCGAAAACGTTCATCGTGCTGTTGGCGATCAGGTACAAGCACATCGGCACAACCATCGCCTTCGGCGTTGTGGGCCGGACTTTATGGATGATGAGCACGGAAACAGCATAGTACAGCACCCCTACCGGGATCACGATCACCCAAGGTGTCCCCTCATAATGGATGTTTGCCGTGTACGCTAAGATGAAAAACACGTGGCTGAGCAGGAAACTGATGCCGCCGGCTGTGAACCAGGCATGCCCTTCAGGGATCAGCAGGATATCGCCCAACCAGCTTGTGATCAGCGCCAGCAGCAGGAAGATCGCCAGTTTGTCCGCCGAGGTGACGTAATACAAGATCAAAAGCAACAACAGGACCGGCTTGGTTTTTTTGCGCCTGGCTGCATTATCGGTCCAACTGTCGTACAGATGGATCCCGCAGAAGATCAGATATAAGACTAAAAATACTTTTGCCAAGGCATATACACCTCCTTATCCCTCCGGGATCTTTCAGGCCTCCAAAGTGAAAGAATACACGTCCAGCGCACCCTTGCCTTCATACCGGAAGAACAAGGCTGTCTTCGCACCTTGCGCGCAGATCGGCGCTTCAGCCACCGTCCAGTCCTTCGCATCGATCTCCACCGGGATCTCCGCCAACAGGTTCCCGTCCTTTTCCGCATCGAAGACTTTCAATGCACCTGCGGCGCATCCACGGACCTTGACGCTGATTTTTGCCGGTGTATGGGTCTCAAAATCGAAATACTTGAAAGCTGCCATGGCTCCGTCCCGCAGATTCGCAATGTGCTGATCGGGATCGGACTCACGGTCCACACCATCCTGCGTCAGGTACGGATGATCCTCTGTCAGCGCCAAATAATGGCTGAAGCCCGCGCCATCTTTCGACATCAGATTGCAGCAGATCGCGGTGGGATAGGTGCCGATACCTTCCAATGGCCCACCGTTCAGGCCGCAGCTCGTCATCTCCGCCTGCGCGAAATCGCCGTTGGCGTCCATGAAGATCTCTTCCGCGACGCCCTGTCTGGAAAATTGGATCCGGTTGGTATGGCGGTGGCCGAAGATATAATAGTGGCCCTTGACCTCCACGATGGAACCGTGGTTGTTTCCGATATAGGCTTTGATATGTTTGGCTGTCCGGCTTCCGAACGTCGCAGTGCCCGGTCCGCCGATCCCGATGTCACCGTTGGAATGCAGGGTCCCGCCATACCGGAAACCGCCGTCCGGACGATCAGAAGTCGAATAAACCAGCTCGTGGCCTTGCACGGAAGAATAGATGAAATAGTATTTCCCGTTGAACTTGCGGATGGAGTTGGCCTCGAAGAATTCATGTCCCTCGAAACCTGTCCCCTCGGATTCACCGCAGTTGGGCAGCAGGCGGATCGGACCTCGTTTGATCGTCTTCATATCCGGCTCCAGTTCTACATAATAGGCAGAATCTCGGAACCGATCTTCCCTATTCTTGGCGACTTCATTAACACGCATCGGCCCCTGTCCCGCGTACAGGTGGATCCGTCCATCATCGTCCACCAGGATGCCCGGATCGAAGGGCATGAAGTCCGTATCTTTCTCACCCCACGGCGTACCGTCCGGATGCACCACGTAGCCTACATATTCATAGGCGCCGGCCGGTGTGTCGCAGACCGCTACGTTCAATTCGTACTGATCGGCCAGGCCGTAATAAAGATAGTACCGGCCGTCCGGGCCCTGCGCCACGTCCGGCGCGTACATGACCTTGTCACCTTCCGGATTGGTCGGATCCTGCGTCTTTTTATAGATGACGCCCTCGTAGCGCCAGTCTTTCAAGTTATCCACCGGGGCGGACCAGCAGACATAATCGTTCATACAGAATTTTTCACCATTGAACCGATCATGCGAGCCGAAGACGTACAGCCTGTCTCCGAAGACGTGCGGTTCACCATCCGGTATGTATTCATAATTGGGCAGATAAGGGTTGAAAACTTGCATGGCAGGATCTCCTTTATGCACGTACGTATTTTGCTTCGATTGTACCAATAAGCGCTTGTGTTTTCAAGCATTTTCACGGTATTGTCCGCATCCAGAGGAAGAAAAAAAAGAGAGATGGAAACTTGCATGGTCTCCATCTCCAAAACAATAGAATAGGGGTAATTTAGGAAGCGTCATCCTGGTCTTCGAACCAGTAGACGTGCATCGCCTGTAAGAAGTCCGGATCCTCCACAGGGAATCCTGATACTGTGTTTATGCGCCAGTTCCAAAGTCTCCCTTGTCCATTTCATAAGTCGTGTTTTCCTCCATAGGTTTGATTTCAGCATCCTCCCTCTTATAGCCCAGGAGGGATTTTTTGCTGACCTTGAGCACGGCGCCGTAGGGCAGCACATGCACGATCTTTGCCTTCGCAGTGTCCCCGATCCTGTCATAGATGCGACCGGCACTGCAGCTGTCACCGATGACGGTACGCCAGCTGTTGGCCACATAGCCCAGCTGTCCCATGCCTTTCATCATGACCTTGATCGCCTCGGCATCATACTCGTTGTCCGGCTCCTTCACCAGTCTGACTTTCATCCCAGGCTTCAGAAAGTCGGTCCCGAAACGATATTTTGTACCCGTAAGGGTGATATATACTTTGCTCATGGTGTTTCCTTTCTATTAAAACGGCAGATCCTCATCCTCGCCGATCGCCTCGAACCCTTCCACCGGCGCCGGTGGGGTAAACTTTTTCTCCTGCTTCGGCGCGAAGTCCCTGGAGCGGTCTTCATTCGCGGAGGCCTTTCCGTCGGCGAAATATTGTTCACTGACCACCACATCCGTGGACCAGCGCTTGTTACCATCTCGATCCTCGTACGAAGAGATCCTGAGTTCTCCGACCACGGCCACCATCATGCCTTTGCGAAAATACTTTCCGGCGAATTCCGCCCGCTTGCCGAAAGCTACGATATTGATAAAATCCGCATCCGGCTCTCCCTCGCGTTTGTAGGACCGATCCACCGCCAACGTGTAGCGGCTGACCGCCATCTGCTGATTGCTGGCTGTGTAGCGCACTTCCGGATCCCGTGTCAGGCGTCCCATCAAAATGACTTTGTTCATAGACTTTTCTCCTTACTCATCCTCAAAGATCATATCATACATGATCAGTTCATCCAGTGTGAAGGGGCCGCTCCTGGAACGATCCTGCTTCTGCCGCTTCAACTTTTTCCACGTTTTTTCATCCACCAGCATCGTCCGTTTTTCTTTCCGGGTACGCGGGATCCCCAGGAACCCGGGTTCTTTTACCTCTTCATAATATGTGACCTTGTGCCACATGTTCCGACGCCTCCTTTGGTCTTGACTTTTCCTTTGATGATACCAGTATATAAAAACAGGAGGGCATATTTTTACCCTCCTGTGGCTTTTTATAAAATTTTTATCTCGCTATCATGGTCATTGACGCCACCATCTTATGGCAAACCGGTTGGTGATCTACAAGGACTGTATCCGAGAAGGATCAACCTCCAGCATCGCTTGGTCCGTCAAGAACTTGAAGAAGAGAAAACGGTCAAGATCGTCAGTCTTTGGACTTATTATGAGCAATAATCTCTCTTCTTTACCAGGAGTCTCAGTTACTCATGGGACCCTTTTTCTTTTCCGGATCCAGGTTTGTTATTTCAAAAGATCCGATCTACGACTTCTTTTGCCTCTTTCAGACTCGCGCCGGTCTGTTGGCGATAGTAGGCGATCGCCTGAATCTTGCTGCCCCGATCAAAGTGCATCTTGATGTACTCGATGATTTGTTCCTGTGCGGGCGGAACGGGCATTTTTACCGCGGCTGAAGCCTGGGTATTCGGAGGATCATAGGTACCCTCGAACATCTGCTCGACAGCAAGTTTGGCTTCCGCAAGCCCTACGCCGGTATTCTCACGGTAATACTTGATCGCGCTGACCTTCTGTTTGCCTTCGAAGAAATTGGCCATGATATACGCCTGGACCTCATCCTCGATGTCGCTGCCGCGTTCGAGCGCCTGAATACGATAGCCAAGCGCCGTCATTTCGCGCTCTTTGATCGTCAGATCGCTCTCGACCTCGGTCATCTGCTCCACTAAAGACGCGATCTCTTCACGCAGTTCTTTCTTCCTGCCGAATTGGAAAAGTGAAAGCGATCCCATCTCCTCTGTCAGCATGCGCTTCCGGCTTTCCAGCGCGTCCAGATGCATCTTGATCGTATCATATTCCCGCCTCTTGAGCGATATCTCACTGCGCGCTGCCTCGATCCTGGATTGGACTTCTTCGTTCATTGTAGTGATCTCCTTTCTATAGCGATCAACTATAGCGCTGCTTGAGCGGCGTTACCTGATATAGCTCACGATTCCTCACCAATCAGGTAATTATAAATTCCTTACCTTATCCTTGTTCTAAAAACCTCTGAATCAGGTATAATTTCACATTTTTGGCTTCTTCAAACGCATGTTTACCTGATATCATAACCCGAGGCCAATAAATCATGTAACAAACCCCATGTTTCGACCGAATTGTACAGTATTGCGCAGGCCATCGTTCTAAAATCAGGTGCGTTTTCAAACATTACCTGCTAGCGCCAGCTTGAGGTCTTAAATCAGGTACAGCAGGCCCTTGCCTTAACCCTCGCACCGACCGATCAGCCATCCTTCGTAAGTATCGAAGAAATCTTCCGCACTTTTTTCCATGCGGATGGAGACCCATTCCGGATCCCGGAATCCGATGGTGATGACCAGCATGCCAAAATACCGGTCGATGACCTGCACGCGCAGCCTCAGTTTCTGTTCCTCCACCCAGGCGGCGGAACAGGCCGCTTTATAGCGGAACGAAGTCATCTCATGACGATTGCCCTGCGCATCCGAATAGCCGTACTCCGGGAAAAGATCGAACTGATTCCGGCCCAGCCCGAAAGATATACGTTTTTCCCCCTGGGCATTTTCATAGACCAGAGCACCTCCGTCATCTTCGAACTCCAGACGGAACCATTTCCAACCCATGGGATTGTCCAGGCACTGATATGTCCTGCCATCGATCTTCATGGCAAAAGGCGACGCAGCCGCTCCCCGGGTGACCAGCAGCTGGAACTCCTCTTCCGGATCCACTTCTTCCGGCCCCGGGTCCGCTCCGTCCATATGCGCGTAGATCTGGTCAAAGAAAGCACGGAAGATCCGCGGCGAATCCACCTCCGACGTTAACTGATCATCTCCATTGCACACGAAGATCAGGTCCTTGTCCGGACAGCAGATGGCAAATTGTGCCCCCATGCCATTGAAGCTCCAGGCGCCCTGTTCCGTCATCCAGATCTGGTAGCCATAGCCCCAGGTATTATAGTTCCTGGTGTCCTTCACATTGTTCTCGGTCAAACATGACGTTGCCGCTTTAATGTACGCCGGATCCAGCAGCTGTTCCCCTTCCCACGCTCCACCGTTCATGACGAAACGGGCGAAGGCCGCCAACGCCCGCGGCCGGCAGACCAAGGCAGAATCCGCCCATGGGGTCCCGTCCATCGTCGCCAGGATCTGTGCATCTTCAAACCCACCGATCCGGTCCAGAACTTTTGCCTTCAGATAGTCCAACAGGGACATGCCGGACAGACGTTCCACTAAGCAGCCCAGCACATAAGATCCGGTAGAATCATAGGAAAAGATCGTGCCCGGCACTTTGTCCGCTTTGAGAGAAAAATAGAAACAGAGCCGGTCTGTGACCTCGGGCTTGAACCAGTTGCTGCCACCGGAAAACGTACTCATCATCAGCATGTCGCGGATCGTCTGCATGCCCAGCATCGGATCCATCTCCGGCCCGATCTTGTCCGGGAAGAACGACACGATTCGATCATCCAATGACAGCTTCCCTTCCTGCACCAGAAAACCAATGGCCACAGCAACAAAGCTTTTGGTCACAGAATACATGCGGTGCGGGAATTCCGGCGTGAACGGAGCCCAATATTTTTCAAAGAAGATCTGATCCCCGCGCAGCAGCAGTACATCGTGCAGATTGATCCGGTCTCTTTTCATGTCTGCCAGGAACCGGCGGATGTATTTAGGATCGAGTCCGGCCTGTTCCAGCGTGGTGTAAGTCAGCATGTCCCTCCCCTTTCCAACAATAGAAAGCCGGACCATCCAGTCCGGCTTTCGCTTTGTTTACATGGCGCGGAACCGTCTCGCAACTTCCAAGATCTGCTCTTTGTGATTCTCGGGCAGTTCGGGGAAGTCCTTCTCGGTTTCGTACAGAACGTCACAGAATTCCGCTGCTTTCGCGGGGATGACCTCGCGGTGCGCGTCCACACGTTCCATATAGTTGTTCTTGTAAATATCGGCGAGCACATCCTGCGGCAGGGCAATGCCGTGCAGGTCGATGCCCCACTTCGCCGCGAAGAATGGTTCGTCTGTCTCGAAGAATTCGCGCTGCATGATGATATGCGGCAGCGGATCGGTCTCCATCTCATTGTCCGTACCAAAAATCAGGCGCTTTCTGTAATCACAGATGAACTCGCGGCTGCGCGTCGGATCTTTGGAAAGATTGTAGTACAATTCGAAACACGGTGTCAAGTCGACCATCATGTTCGGATATTTGTCCAACAGATAGGACAGGCGATCGAGGTTGCTGGACAGAAACAGCATGTGAGCGAACGTCATCTTCAGTTTCGGATGCTTGGCCAGCATACGGTCGACTTCGTCCCATTTGCGCTCCATGACTTCCAGCGGAATAGGGTAGCGCTCCGGCTTATCATCGTCGATGCCCGGCGTATACTTCAGATATGGCGGACCCTCCACAAACTCATGGCTCTTCAGAAAAACCTGGCGCGGCGGCAGATAAGGAGCTGTCCCGACGTGGTAAAGCACGGGGACGTTGTTCTCTTCACAATATGTGAACAAGGGATCGTACATCGGGTCATCGCGGGTTACATCCATCCCAGACTCGCCATCGCCCAGCTTAACACCATCCGCACCTGCTTCGATCAGCAGACGGATCTGTTCACGCACGCCTTCCGGCGATCCATCGAATCCTTCGATGCGCCAAGCCGGATTGCAGAACACAGTGAACCGTCCAGGCGTCATATATTTAGCCAACAGCGCCTCACTGTCCGTCATGCTGCCGGAACGGCCATGCCGCACGCAGATGATACATTCTCCATCCAGGCCGGAAGCGTTCACATGATTCTGCGCATTTCGAATGAATCCATCCACGCCGCACCCCCCATGGCCATGGACATGTGCATCAAATATACCTTCATTAAAATGCATAGCGACCTTTCCTCCTCATTCCATCCTTGCTACCGATGTATACAGGAACTCCAACTGTTTTTTCAGTTTTTTCTCGACCAGAAGCGCGTTGAGTTCCTGATCGAAATTGTCACGGACCTCTGCCTCTTTTCCGAAGACCATGGTGTGCATCTGTCCCGGTTTAGATGGCTGCCATTCCGGGATACCGGCATTGTTGGGATCTCCCGTGCGTATGAAGGTCATGACCGTATCGAATATCTGCTTCTCTACCTTTTCGGTGACCCCCGGTTCCTGTAAACCTGGCGCCCGATCCGTCGTGTGGAAAACGAATCCCAGATCATTGCCGTGCGCTGGTACGATACCTCCAAGCGATGGCATATCCAAGTCGAACATGTACTCCCAGGTGCAATCGTTGAGCTGAACTCGACCATTCATAAACTCATTGATATAGCAGCGGAACATGCAGTCGAGCGCCATCAGGTCGATCACCGGACGATCCGGATACGCTTTGCGGAATAAGGGCAGCGCCTTTTCCAGGCAATCCGCGCCTAACGCCTCAGTCAATCGCGCGATCTGCTCCTCTTCTGTCATCTGATGTTTTCGATACGAGCGAGCTGCAAATGCATCGAACTCGCCGAAGGTACTGCCCACCAGCAGCGGGATCTGCGCCGTTTCCGGCCGGTGCGGAACTTCCCGTGCGTCTCCCAGATAGTACGAGCCGCGGAAGGGCATCTCGCCTGCATTCACTCCATGGAACCGGTATTTCAACCGCATCTTGCGGAACGCGTCCGCGAGTACCGAGAATGGAATCTCTGCAAGTTCATCTACCGAACCAACACCCGTCTCCTTCAGCAGGAATTCGCCCATCTTGCGTCCGCTGCCAACACAGTCTGCCAAAGCCCCACCCTGGATGCCAGACATGATGATGCCTTTGTGGAACAAACCATCTGCTGCAGGTGTCTGCAGCAGCGCGGCGACCTTCATACCGCCGCCGGATTGGCCGAAGATCGTGACATTATCCGGATCTCCGCCAAACGCCGCGATATTATCATGGATCCACTGCAGTGCGGCTACCAAATCAGCAATGCCCTGGTTTCCTGAGTTTTTGAACTTCTCATCACCCAGATCGGACAAGTCGCAGAAACCCAGAACGTTCAACCGATGGTTGACACTGACGGAAACGACGCCTCCGCATCTGGCGATATTATCGCCCTCACAGATATCGTCGCCAGAAGAAGAGCCAAAGGACATCGCCCCACCGTGCAGCCAGACCATGACCGGCCGCTTTCCATCGTCCAATGCAGGTGTCCAGATATTCAGGTTTTGGCAGTTCTCGCTTTGAGGCGTGTATCGTTCCACGAAATCCATGTTTTTGCTCAGGCCCGCAGCATCAATAACGGCGCAGGCATAGCCGTATCCGGTCGCTTCGAAAGTGCCTTCCCAAGTGGCAGGTTCCGGATCCTGGAAGCGCTTTGCCTTGGCATAAGGAATGCCCTTAAAGATGGAAATGCCATCATATTCATAGCCATGCACAAGGCCGCCCGTCGTCTGGACCAGTGCGGTCTGATCATCATAGCGAAACTGTTTAGACATGAGATCTTGTCTCCTTTTTATATTGCAGGAAAATCAGCAGCAATCCGCCGAAAAGGATCAAGCCGCCCATACCACTGAACATGGTCGTATAACCATATTGTTTTACGATGAAACTGCCTCCGATCGGCGCCAATGCGTTACCGATATTTTGGCCGATCTGGATGGTACTTGTGGCCACGCCCGCCCTTGCTTTGTCCAGCTTCTTCACCGCGTGCGCCTGCAGACTTGGCGTACCATTGCCCTGTCCCAGCGCTTTCATCACGCCAGCTGCCAGTATCAGCGGCAGGCTCTTGCCAATGCCGATGAAGACCATACCCAGGGCTGCAAAAAAGACGGACGGGATCAGGATGATATATATACCCTTCTTATCCAGCAGTTTGCCGGAAAGCGGCCGCAGCAGTACCATGACCACGGAATACAGTGTGTAGAACATACCTACGCCGGCAATATCTCTTGCCGTTGCGATGCTGCGAAGATAGGTCGTGACCAGGCCGTTGCAAGAAGAAAACAATGCCGCCAGCAACATAAATCCTGTGAACTCGAAAGCAAACAGGTTTTCGAGCTTCAAACGGCCTTCCTTCTTCGGATGCGGATCCTCATGGTAGGGGATCAACAGCAGCCCAAAGATGCAGATCACAGCGATCGCCGCAGCCGCAGCGAAAGCAACGCGGTAGTTCCATCGATCCGCAAGCCAAAAACCGATGCCCGGTCCGAAGGCTTGCGCGGCGATATTGGCCAGGGCCACAAACCCCAATCCCTCACCCATACGCTCTCTCGGGACAAATGCCGTAACATAGGCGATCAACGTGACACTCACGAATGAGAAGAATATGCCCGTCAACACGCGTACGAGAAACAACATAGGCACTGTCTTCACAAAGAAATGCATCATCAAAGCGATTGCGTAGCCGATGTTGACGAAGATCAGCAATGTTCGCCGGTTGACGCGGTCAGACACGACGCCAGCGATCGGACAAACGAACAGCGATGTTAGCGACATGATGCCTGCTGCCGTCGCGGCCACGGTCTCATCCGCACCGATCGACTTACCGAATTCCAGCACCAGCGAGGTCGTCAGCATACCGATCCCACCATCCAGCATGTTCAGAAGGATGACCAGTACAAACGGGATCGTCCAGAGACGGACCGCTGTCTGTTTATCGGTTTTCTTCATGTTGACCCCTCTTTTCTATCCTGTTCCAGCATCAGAATGGACGCCTGTGCTCTCTCTTCAAAGGTAATAGCTCATAGAAGGCTTTACGAATACCTTCGTTGAACATGTTGAAATCATGCGGAAGACCTGGTTCTACGATATATGTTACGTCGTACTCCAGTTCCTTGAGAATGCGGACATCACCCTCGACGCGATACCGGATGAACTCGTTTTCTCCACAATGGATAAAGTATTTGGGCAGTTCCACGCCTGCCGCTTTTTTCTCTTTAGCGATGGTGTAAAGGTCGAAACGGGACCCATCATAATCCTCTGCCTTCCCAAAGGAAGTATTGAACAGCGGGAAGAAATTGCGGAAATGATCTCCATTCAGCTCGTCTTTGATCATCTGAGAATCCAGCGTCATACCGATGCCACCGGAGATATCAACGCAGGCAGCGTACAGTTCCGGATGCATGATCGCGGTGCCCAAGGCCACATTGCCGCCCATGGCGAAGCCAACAATGAAATTATCCTCGCGTGCAGGAGAAGAAGCGAACAGTGACTGCACGATGATCGGCAGTTCTTCGGAAAGGAAGGTCTGATATTTGACACCGTATTCAGTATCGACGCCGAAAGAGTTGGTGATGTTCGGGCAGACGACCATCACGTCGTTGTCCTGCGCATAACGTTCAGCAAGTGTATAGCGCATGGCTGTCGTATCATCGTCGCCGCCACCGTGGATCAGATAGACGGTCTGGAACTTCATGCCAGGATGATAGACCGGCAGACTGATCGGATGGGCATCATCATGGGTCCCTTTCTTTTCCTTCATCAGATCATAGTAGGAATAATGATCTGTCGGATACGTGATGGAAATGTCCACATAACGACCCAGCGACTGACTTCTGTAATTGAAACGTAAATAACCCATGGGGATCCTCCTTAAAAAGATCTCCGACAGACAGATGAGGCTCTGCCTGCCGGAGATCGAGGCACTAAAGTCTTATCTTGCGTTGTAGCGGTCAGCAGCTGCCTGCCAGCAGTCGACACATTCATCGATATGGTAGCTCTTGAGTTTTTCAACAAACTCACTGTATGGGGTAGTATCTTCACCAATGATGAACTTGACCATGTATTCCTGGACCAGGGTCTGGATATCTGTCATATACTGGGCGCACAGTTCGCTTTCCTCGGCGTTCAGCGCGATACCAGCCGGCATATGGATGGACGTCTCAGGCGAAGCCCACAGGTCGATGGATTCGATCTGTGCGGAACGGCCATTTGGAGAAGTAGCAATGGACAATCTGTCGCCGGCCTGCTGGTTACTGTAGCCGATACCGTATGTACGCATCGCGTAATACCCCAGCTGATCGGACGGCGTCAGGTCTCCTTCCGGATGCAGGATGGCATCCGTATAGGTCTTCTCACCATTTTCGATCGTGTAAGATTCACCCTCGATACCATAGTATCTGAAATCAGCGCTTTCCTGAGTGAAGCAGTAATCCAGCCATTTCGCGGCGATCACCGGATCTTTGACGGCTGTGGTGACGAAAAGTTCCTGACCGACAGGAGAATCGCCCACGCATTTGATGATCTCACCGCCCTCTTCCAGAGAGACGCCCGGGAAACCCTGCATATAAACATTCTCGTTGGAAACGAAGCCCGCATCGTGCAGGAAAGTACCGTTCTGGAAACCGAACCAGATGTCGAACAACATGGTCTGGTCATTCTCGATGTTGGAATAGTCACCGGTGATGATCGCGGCACCAGCGGTGAAGTTTTTATCGATCAAGTCTTCCGCGTACCAGTCACGCATGGTCTTCAGCCAATCTTCAAACGCAGGGACCAACGGAGAATACGTAACCTTACCAGTGGAATAATCATACTGCCAGTAGTTGGTGGACCAGTCGGTGTTCACACCCCAGGCCAGGGACAGTGCGGTACCACCGTCGGATTCCAGTGTCATCGGTGCGCTCATGCCGGCATCACGGCATTTGATCAGCAGCTGATGCCATCCCTCGATGGTCGTCGGCAGCTCCTCTCCCATCTTCTCAAGAAGATCGGAACGATAGGTAGGACCGAAAACAGCGCCGGGACCTTTGATCTCAGTGTCAGAACCCTGGATCGTCTTGATGCCGTGGAACTTACCATCATCGTAAGCTGCCATCTTGCGGACTTCCGGGTCAGAATTGACAAGCTTCATATAGTTGGGCATGTACTCGGTCAGTGGATCCATATCGACAAGGACGCCGTCTGCGATGCCCTGTTCATAGCCACCCGGGTACACATTGGTGCCGGCCGGGATCAGGATGTCCGGATACTCGCCAGTACTCAGGACGACTTGGAAGCGTTCCAGCATTTCGGTCTGACCGCAGACCTGCCAGTTGATGTGGACATTGGTCCTCTCTTCCATGGCCGCATTGCCCTTGATCTCATTCGGATCGGTGATCAGTGCGGATTCATAGACTGTCAGGACGCTCAGTTCCGTCTTCTCTTCAGTGATCGGCAGCACCAAGCCGTTGATGTTCTCCTGTTCCGGCTCGGCAGCTTCTCCACTTTCTTCAGCAGGCTTTTCTTCTTCCGCAGCAGGTTTTGCCTCGGAGCCGCTGTCTTTCTTACCGCAGGCTGACAGTAGTGAAAGGACCATTGCCAGTGCCAGCAGCAACACAAGAAGCTTTTTCATGATTTTTCTCCTTTTTATGTTTATGATCAGCTCTTCACAGCGCCTATGGTCATGCCCGTGACGAAATACTTCTGTACGAACGGGTAGATGCAAAGGATGGGAAGAGTAGAAACCACGATACATGCATATTCGATCGCTTTTTTGTAGATCGTAGATTTGTTCTGCAGGTCCTGTGTGTTGGTGATATCCGACGTAGTGGTGATGAGGATCTCACGCAGGACCATCTGCAGCGGGTAATACTGGCTCTTCGTAGGAAGATACAACAGTGCTGAGAAATAATCGTTCCAGCGGGCGACCGCCGTGAACAGCATGATGACCGCGAACGTAGCTTTGCACAATGGCAAGATGACCTTGAACAGGATCGTCATATCAGAGGCACCGTCGATGCGCGCGGCTTCTTCCAGATCCTGCGGCACATTCTCCATCGAAGTGCGCATAAGGATGATGTTGAATACCGTGAGTGCTCCGGGAATGACCAGCGCGAAGGGCGTGTCGACCATACCCAGCTTGCGGATGACGATGTACGTCGGGATCATACCGCCATTGAACAGCATGGTGAACGATATGAACAACATGAACGTGTTGCGGAAATGGAACCGTTTCCGGGAGAAGACATAGCCCGCAATGGTGGTCAAAAGGCCGGTCAGCACACAGGATGAAATGATATAGAAGATCGTGTTGCGGTACGCCATCCACAGTTTCTGATATTTCAGGATGATGCGGTACGGCGTGAAATCCGTGTTGGCCAGCGGATAGAAAATAAGACCTTTTTCGACGTTCAGGTTCGTCGGGTTGCTGATAGAGCCCATCATGATATGCCAGATCGGGATGAAGCATACGAAAGCTACAGCGATGAGCAGCAGCACGTCAAACAAAAGGAATACAAAACGGGAAGGCGATTCTTTGATGGCTTTATTCTTGGATCTCATATCTGCACCTCCTCAGAACATGGACGTTTCCGTCGTCTTTTTGAGGATCGCATTGCTACCGATGAGCATGATGGACCCGATGATGGAGTTGAACAAGCCGACCGCCGTGGACAAACCATAGTTCATCTCTTTGATACCGATACGGTAGATGTACGTATTGATAACATCCGAGACCTCATAGTTGGATGGGTTGTAGATCAGCAGGATCTTATCTGCTCCGACAGAGAAGACCATACCCATACGCATGATGAACATCATGATGATCATGGGAGCGATGCCCGGCAGCGTGATATGCAGACACTGGCGGATGCGCCCCGCTCCATCGACCTTGGCTGCATCATACAGCTCCTGATCTACGGAACTCAAAGCCGCCAGATAGATGATGGAACCGTATCCGAGCGTCTGCCAGGTGCCCGACAGTATATAGATCGGTCGAAACCATTTCAAGGTATTCAACAGGTTTTCGCTCGCTTGTCCGGTAAGAGAAGCGACCGCTTCGGAAATGAATCCGCCGGATTTCGTAAAATTGATGACCAGGCCCATGGCAACAACCGAAGAAATGAAATACGGCATGTAGCTGATGGTCTGCACCGTCTTCTTGAAAGGCTTGAACGTGATCTCATTCAAAAGCAGAGCAAAGATGATCGGTGCCGGGAAATTGACGATCAGATCCAGCAGACCGATGATGATCGTGTTCTTGATGAGGCGTCCGAAATAAGGCCCTGTGAAAAACAGTTTGAAATTCTTGAGGCCGACCCATTTACTGCCCAGAATACCTTTTGCAGGCGCGTATTTCTCAAATGCCATGACCAGTCCGAACATGGGGCCGTAATGCAGCACGATGAAGAAGACGAGGATGATGATCAGCAGCAGATAGAGCGGCGTATTGCGGCGGATATCGACTTTCAGGTTATGCAGCGTGCCTTTGAAGCCACCGCCGATCACATATCCACCCAAAGGCTTTTGGGGTTGTTTCCCACGCATCCGTTGCTCCTCCTTTCTTTCTTGTCCAGCCTGGCCCAACGGGGTCCTTTGGGCTGAATATATCACATGATTGCTATCATTGTCAATTAGATTTTTTGCTAAAGTTTTGCATCATTTTAGCATCTGTTCAATATTCTGCAGCGGGCGGAAACTCTGGCTGAAATGATACTCGGGTGGGATGATCCGACTGACCGGCGAACCGATCTTGTTCTGAATGAGCATCATCAGCAGATCCACAGAAACTTCGCCGAAAGCTTCCAACGGACCGCCGATCATAGAAATCGTAGAAAAGATATCGGACATGAAATGATTCAAGCCATACGCCAGAAGCGCAACATCGCTCGGCACTCCGATCCCCTTGCGGCGCAGCCCCGACGCGACGCCTGGCGCCATGGAGACCTGCTGGATCAACAAGCAATCCGGAATCTCCTCCTGCTCGAACATCTTCTCGGTGTCGATCACGATCTGTTCGAAATCGAACTCATCCGTCTGCAGGATCCACTCATCCCGGCATTCGATGCCAAAAGCACGGCAGCCGTCCCGAAAACCGACCGTACGCAGAGAACTGCCGATCGAAGGCCGGACGGAACTGACGATCCCGGCTCGTTTCAGTCCGGCTTCTGCAAACAAGCGGGCAACATCGCGGCCGATACTATATCCATCCGTATATACAGCACTGATATTCGGCGAAAATCTGCTGGAAAGCACGATCGGGATCTGCTCTCGCAAAGGCTCGAGTTCTTCCATATCTTTGTTTCCAAGTCCGTCCGCAATGATCCCATCTACATGGTTCAGATTCCGGAAAATCGGGTCTTCCAGGAGGCACCCTTCACGAAACATACGCATACTCAAGACCACATGGCATTGGTGTTCTTCGATATAGGAAAGTGCGCCTTTCATGAAATGAGCCATCTCTTCTCCCAACAGTTTATCGTTCCAAAACACGACAAGATTGAGCGGCCTCGCTGTTTCTAGCCGTTCTTTTCGGGCGGCTCTTTCTGCCGTGTACCCAAGCGCCTCCGCAGCTTCCAGCACCCGTTGCTGCGTCTGTGCTGAGATCCGCATCTCGTCGCCCCGTCCGTTCAATACCATAGATACAGTGCTTTGAGAGACGCCGGCTTTTTCACCGACTGTTCGAATGGAGATCTTGTTATGTGTTTCCATATGTCTTTCTCCTTCCTGTATTTGCATCATCGTAACACAGGACGTTTTGCAATGCAACACTAATTTTGCTAAATCATTAGCTTGTATTTAGCCTTTATATTACCCATTCTGCATCTATTTCC
>JAILDJ010000032.1 GCA_024689505.1 Clostridiales bacterium | reverse complement strand
CGCTCGGTCGTAAGGCCCTGGTCCAGCGCCACCTGCCGGCCTTCCGCCGCCCAGATCATACCGCGCTTCATCAGGATCTCCGCCGCAGGTGACTTCTCGAATACGTCATCATGATGGCCGAGGGAGGTGTAGAACACCCTGCCGTTGCCCCAGAATTTGGTCCATGCCACGGGCATATCCACCGGCTTATTGGAGATATGATAGTAGGTGACCGAGGGGAAGCGGGTCGTGGCCAGCACTTCGATCGCCGGATCCACATGCAGATAATAATGCTCCGAGCAGACCTGGAAATCCTCCAGCCCTTCCACGATCGGCGAAGACCCCTTGCAGATATTGACCGTATACTCGATACCGTCGCCGCCCGGATGGCTGACCCACTGGCCGCCCGTCATGAACTGCCATTCGGTATCCTGACGGAAGGCATCGCACATGCCGCCGTGGCATCCTGCGAGGCCGACGCCCGCGCCGACCGCCTTCGCCACATTGATCGAGCACTCTCTCGGGATCGATCCCATGGTCCAGCAGGCAACGATCAGGTGATATTCCAGCAGTTTTTCATAATCCAGCAAGCAGTCCAGGGTGTCATAGATCTCCACCTCATACCCCGCTTCTTCCATAAGACGGCCAAAACGTTTGGAGGTCAGCGCGGGTTCGTGTCCGTCCCAGCCTCCCTGGAAAATCAATACTTTTTTCATGTCCGTATCTCCTTTCGGATCCTTTTTTACCATTATATAAAGCACCTGGTATAAATACAATGTATTATCACGAAACGCGCATAGATGTTTGGACACAAGAAGGTCTTCTCAGAAACCGATGGGCAGATAGGCTGCCAGGATGGCCAGCAGTACTGCCGGCAGCATGTTGGCGACCTTTAGTTTCTTGCCCCAGACCAGGTTGATGCCGACGCAGAAGATCAGCACTGAACCGATGAGCGACAGGTATGCGACCGCCAGATCCGTCATGATCGGTGCCACCAGCCGCGCCAGCAGGGTGATGCCGCCTTCCAGCACGACCACCGGGATCGCCGAGAAGGCGCAGCCTTTGCCCAGAGATGTCGTCATTACCGCAATGATGATGAAGTCCAATACCGACTTGACCGCCAACGTGGAGTAATCCCCCAGAATACCGTCCTGGATCGCACCCACGATCGCCATCGCACCGATGCAGACGGTGAGTGACGCGGTCACGAAAGCGTTTACGAACTGCCTGTCCCCGCTGTTTCCGCTCTTGTTCTTCAGCCACTCACCGAACCGCTCGAACCCGTTCTCGATGCGGAGCAGCTCTCCGAGGACTGTACCGATCGTAAGGCACAGCACCACCAGCATGGCCTTCCCGCTGAGGATCTGCCCGGCGTCGATCTTGAGCATGCCCTGCATCGCGCCTGCGATGGCAATGAACATCGTGCTTATACCGCAGGCCTTGCTCAGGGCATCCTGCTGCTCTTCTTTAAAAAACTTCCCGGTAAAATGGCCAATGATGCCGCCTCCTATAATAGCGGCTCCGTTGATGATCGTTCCCAGTCCTATCATAATTTACTTTTTATTCTCCTATCGATATCGTTTGTATTCTATCATTTTCCATGTGCTAAATCAATGAAGCAATGGTGCCTCTTGTTTTTTTCGGGATCCATGATATGATACAAGCAGCAATCATATTCTCCGAAAGCGAGGATCACTCATGTCTGCATTATCTCTCTCCCAATCCTTCCGCCGTCTGCAGAACGGCAATGATGTCCGCGGCGCCGCCATCGCCACGGAGAAGGAACCTCTTACCTTAACACCTCAGCTGGCTGCCTGGATCGCCAAGGCCTTCGCCCGCTTCCTTGCACAGACCACCGGCAAACCGGCAGATATGCTGAAAGTCGGTCTCGGCCACGACAGCCGCATCACCGCCGACGCCTTGATGCAGGCCTGCACCATCGGTCTTGCCGGGTGCCAGGTATTCGACTGCGGTCTGATCACCACGCCGGCCATGTTCCAGTCGGTCATCCTGCCCGACAGTGATTTTGACGGGTCGATCATGATCACGGCCAGCCATCTGCCCTTCAACCGCAACGGCTTGAAATTCTTTACGAAACAAGGGGCCATTTCCCACGAGGATCTGGACCGCATCCTGGATATCGCCATCGAACTGACCGCACCTTTCGCATCAGGAGATGCGCTGCCTCTGCCGGATGCAGCGGATCTGCTGGTCCATCCTTTTGATCTGAAAGGGCTGTACAGCGCCCACATGAAGCAGATCATCTGTGGAAGCGTCCAGGCTGCCGACTATGATCATCCCCTGACCGGACTGCACATCGTCGTGGATTCCGGCAACGGTGCTTCCGGCTTTTTCGCCACGGACATCCTGGAATCGCTTGGAGCGGACATTTCCGGCAGTCAGTTCCTGGATCCGGACGGGCACTTCCCAAATCACATCCCTAACCCGGAGAACGAAACCGCCATGCTTTCGATCCGCGAGGCGGTCCTTGCTGCTAAGGCCGACCTGGGTGTCATCTTCGACTGCGACGGTGACCGCGGTGCAGTGGTCTTTGCCGATGGCACGGAGGTCAATCGCAACACACTGATCGCCCTGCTTTCCGCTATCGTGGCCGAGACCTGCCCGGACAGCTGGGTCGTGACGGATTCCGTCACCTCCGACGAACTGGCGGACTTCCTGGAAAATGACCTGCATCTGCATCACCTCAGGTACCGTCGCGGCTATAAAAACGTCATCGACCGCGGGATCCTGCTCAACGAAGAAGGTTCCCCCTGCGAACTGGCCATCGAGACCTCCGGGCATGGTGCTTTCCGCGAGAATCATTTCTCCGACGACGGTGCTTATATCGCTGTGAAGATCATCTGCCGGATGGCCCGTATGAAGGCCGAAGGCGGACGGATCGAGGATCTGATCCGCACTCTGAAGCAGCCGGCTGAAGCCCGCGAAGTGCGTTTCTCCATCCAGACAGAGGATTTCGCCGCCTATGGGCAGCAGGTCCTTGCGGATTTCAAAGCGTTTTCCGCGGCGGAGCCCGTGTTCCGCATCGTAGAGCCAAACTACGAAGGCGTCCGCATCTCCTTCGATCTGGACGGCGTCCGTGGCTGGGTCCTGGTCCGCATGTCCCTGCACGATCCGGTGCTTCCGGTCAATCTGGAATCCTCCAGTGCCGGCGGCTGTGACAAGGTCTGGGAGCGTCTGATGCCTTTCTGGAACCGTTACGACAAATTACAAGCCTGATATTCTATAATTGCATATCACGATATTCGTTATAACCATTTGTATGTACCTCCGAGGACGTGGTAAGATACCAATATAAACCACGATCCTTGGAGGTATTGTATGACAGCAAGAAGCCTTTGGAGCCGCAATTTCATCCTGATCAACCTTTGCTCCGTTTTCGCTTCCTTTACGAATTTCGCTTATATCTATATCCTGCCCGTCCACATGCTGCGCATCGGAGGCAGCAATACGGATGTCGGCCTGATGGGCGCCGGGATGACCATTCTCGGCCTGCTGACCCGGTTTGTTTTTTCACCGCTGATCGACCGTGTGGGCCGCAAACCCATGCTGATGGCCGGGGTCAGCCTGTTCACGCTGAACGCCTTCGGCTTCTTCCTGCTGCGAGAGTCCGTTTTGGGCATCCTGCTGATGCGCTGCATGAGCGGCTTCTCCCAGGGCATCTTCTTCCCTGTCCCGCCGACCTGCATCTCCGACGTTTCTCCCAAGGAAAAACTGGTGGACGCGCTGGGGGTTTTCGGTATCTCCAGTTCCCTGCCGGCGATCTTTTCTCCGATCGTGGGCCTCTATCTGTACGACCATGTGAGCCCGGCGGCCTTCTTTACCGCCACCGCTCTGGTGCCCATCCTTTCCTGGATCGCCGCTCTGTTGTACAAAGATGAATACAAGCCGGAACCGGTCTCTGCCGGTGCCCGTCAACCCTTCCGCATCAGTACGGTCATCGAAACCTCTGTACTGCTCCCCTGCCTGCTGTTCTTCTTTGCCTGCTTTGGTTTCAGCGCTGTGAACAATTTCGCCCTTACCTTCGGTGAAAGCCGGCAGATCGCCGGTATGAGCCTGTTCTTTACGGTTCACAATCTCGCCATCGTCGCCACCCGGCTCATCGCGGGCCGGCTGCGGGCGAAGCTGGCGGTGAAGCGGATCATCACTCTCGGCACGATCATCGCCGGAACCGGCATCTTCATGATCGCCTTCGCGCAGAATCTGGTCATGATGCTGGCGGCGTCCATCGTCATCGCCTTCGGCGGCACGATCTATTCGCAGTATCTGCAGGCGGACGTCCTGCTCCGGGTCTCCGAGAAACGCCGTGGCGTCGCCAACTCTTCCCTGATGCTCTTTCAGGATGTGGGTCAGGGTGCCGGTGCCGCCACCTTCGGTCTGACCTCGGAGCATCTGGGATATACCTGGACCTTCGCCTCCGCCGGGATCATCGCCGCGTTAGCGGTCCTGTTCCACCTGCGGGATCAAAAAAAGGAGCAATAAGCACTCCCTAAAATCCTGTTCTTTTCCAGCCTGCCGCCGCGGGCTGGTTTTTTCTTGTATATTGGAAATCATATATGTTATAATATCGATACTGCAACCGTATCGGAAACAAACAGAAAGGATGTACTTACATGAGCTATTTAGGAGAACAGATCCCAAAACTGGGTTTCGGCCTGATGCGCCTGCCCATGCTGGGAGAAGAAGTGGACGTAGAGCAGGTCAAGGAGATGGTCGATCTTTTCCTGGACGCCGGCTTTACCTATTTTGACACCGCCTATGGATATATCAACGGCAAATCCGAAGAAGCCATCAAGACCGCTCTTGTTGACCGCTATCCGCGCGAGAGCTTCCAGCTAGCCACCAAGCTGCCGGCCTGGGCCGGTCCGAAGACCGCCGAAGAAGCCCAGCAGATGTTCTATACCTCTCTGGAACGCACCGGCGCCGGTTTTTTCGATTTCTATCTGCTGCACAATCTGGGCGATACCCGTACCGAAAGCTTCGATCGCTTCGGCATCTGGGATTTCGCGAAAGCCCGCAAAGAAGAAGGCCTGATCAAACATCTGGGCTTCTCCTTCCACGACACAGCCGACAAGCTGGATCAGATCCTGACCCTGCATCCGGAAGTGGAGTTCGTCCAGCTGCAGATCAACTACGCGGACTGGGAAGATCCGAAAGTGCAGTCCAAACTCTGCCATGAAGTCGCCCGCAAGCATGGCAAGCCCGTGATCATCATGGAACCGGTCAAGGGCGGTTCTCTTGCCGACCTGCCCGAACCCGTCGCCAAGATCTTCCACGATGCGGACCCGGATGCGTCCCTTTCTTCTTGGGCGATCCGCTTCGCCGCTTCCGTTGAAGGCCTGATCGTAGCCCTCAGCGGTATGAGCAATGTGGAGCAGATGAAGGATAACCTGAAGACCATGAAGGATTTCCAGCCCATGAGCGCCGAGGAATACAAGGTCATCGACGAAGTCCGCGCGGCTCTGAACGCGATCCCGCACATCCCCTGCACCGCCTGCCAGTACTGCGTCAAAGGATGTCCGATGGAGATCAACATCCCCGGCGTCTTCGAAGCCATGAACAAGGTCTATATCTTCAACCATATGGCCGCTGCCAAGGGCAGCTACGGATGGAACACCAGCCGCGGCGGCAAGGCTTCGGACTGCGTCCAGTGCGGACAGTGTGAAGCGGCATGTCCACAGCACATCAATATCATCGAACAGCTGCAGACCGCAGTCCAGATGTTTGAAGGATGACCATGGTCGGATTCATTGCATTGATCGTTTTTGTATTGATCGAATACGTATACCTGCAGCTGTACAACGATGCGATCCAGCGCATCCTGGATAAAAAGAAGGGCTGGGTCAATCGGCTGTTGCTGGCTGTACTGGTGCTGGTCTATGTGACCACGCTGTATACCTGGCTGCCGCACAAACTGGGCTTTCAGATCACCTTGATGGACGGCGAGATCCCCATCGAAGGAGGCGCGATCTACACGAATTTGACCATTATGTTCGGTGCGACCGCCGTCGCCATCGTCTTGGGACTGCTCGGCCACATCTGGAGGGCCATGCGCCGCAAAGTGAAGTTTAATGGCAAATTCTTCCTATTGGAAGTGCTTTTTATCGCCGCGTTCGTGTTTGCCGCCACTCGGTTCATAGAGCGTGCTGACATCATTCTCGAATACCCGCCGGAGACGGATACGAAATACATCGCAGCCTTTATCCTCGTCGGTATCTTCCTGATCGTCAGGATCAAGAAGAGGCTGGCAGAACCCTACTGATCCTTCGATCCCTGTTTTAGGGCTCTGAAGCATACGAAAGAGACTCTGCTGCCCTGACAGTGGGTAAGTTATAAAAACAGGCATACTGAAAAGGCTCTGCTATTTAGACAGTGGGTCAGGTTTTAAGAAACAAGCATACTGTAGATGCTCCGTTGCTCCACCCGTGGGTCATAGCTTTGGAAGCTGACATACTGTAGACGCTGCGTTCCCCCTTCAGTGGGTCATAGCCTGGGAAACAAGCATACTGTAGAGGCAACATTCCTCCATCAGTTGGTCATGACTTGGAAACAAGCATACTGTAGATGCTCCATTGCTCCACCCGTGGGTCGGGACTGAAAAAACAAGTATAACAAACAGGGATGTGGAAAAACGATGATCTCGTTTCTTCACATCCCTGTTTTTTGGTCATAGGATCTTGCGTGCCTGACGGTTATGTTGCCTTCCTCGCACAGAACGGGGATTCGTAGAGTTTCCCATGCACAAAATAATTATAGGAACGACAGCCGGCGGCACACCTGGCGCCATAGGCACACTCGGCGCAGGCACCAGTCAAAAGCGACGGATCGAAAGCCCGGTTGTATCGGAAGGCATCAGGATCGTTCCAGATCTCCGCAAGGGTCCGCTCCCGCAGATTGCCCTCGATAAAGGCATCATCATACATCGCTTCACAGCCCCGAACATTGCCGACACTGTCGATGCCGATCCCGCTCAAGCCGGCACTGCACCCGGGGAAAACACCACCGCCGCGCAAAACGCCTTCTTCCTCCGTAAAGTACCCGATATTATCCGCGATGCCCAAGGTGAAAGGCGCATTCTCGGCATGTTTCCGAACAAAAGAAATGACCTGCCTGAAATCAAAATGATACTCGATGCCGGTCGCGGCGGCGTTGCCCATGGGGGAACAGGCCTGCAGCTGCCAGGCAAAGATCGGATACTGCCGCAGCGTATCGTACAGATCTTCCAGGACCTGCACGTTTTCCGCATTGAGGGTCGATATGACAGACACGGGGATGCCTGCGGACGTAAGCACATCGATGGCGGCCAGTGCGCGGTCGAAGCTGCCCTCCTGCCGGTAACGATCGTGCAGGACCCGCGTTCCGTCCAACGAAACCGCGACCGATTCCACCTGTGCCGCCTTGATCTTGTCGATGAGATCCTCGGAGAACAAGAATCCATTGGTGATGATCGCGGTGCGGATGCCCTGCGCAGTCAAGGCTGAAACGATCCGGTCCCAATCTTTGCGGAGAAACACTTCTCCCCCGATCAATGACACCCGCCTGCAGCCCAGATCAGAGAGCTGCTGCACCACGTCCAGACATTCTTCTGTCGTCAGTTCATAAGGCCTCGCTTTTCCGGCGCGTGAGCCGCAATATGCACAGGAAAAGCAGCAGGCCAGCGTGATCTCCCACACGCAGGAGGTAAGCGCGTATGGCACTGCCATGATCAGTGCTTTCTCCCAAAGAGCTTTTGCAGGAACGATCTTTTGGGAGGTGCCGCGTACACGGGGGCTGGATGCCCGAAATACTCCGGCGGAGCATAAACGGCGGCAAAGCTCCTGTCGTCACGGACCGGCGGAGCGGCATAGAGTTCTGCCATCTGACCGCGGCCTACCATCGAGCCACACTGAGAGCAGAACATGGCATTTTCCTGAAGCGGTGCCCCGCATTTGGCACAGCATCCTGTGATCCTTTGATAATTCTGTGGGTATGTCGGCTGTTTGTTTTCCTGATCCATCTTTCTCTCCTTATCAAAAAAGGTCGTCTTGCGCCATTATAGCACAAGACGGCCTTTGATTCAATTACAGCAGCACTGCCAGCACGATCAGCCCCAGCCCCAGCAGCATCAGCAGATAGTCCGGCAGGCGGAACTGCGCTACCTTACTGCTGCTGTCCTTGGTGCGCAGGTTGAAGCCCCGCAGCTCCACGGCCATGGCCGCGGTCTCGATCTTCTTGACGGAAGAGATCAGAAGCGGCACACACAAGGGTACGATGAGACCCACTTTTTTGAAGAAATTCCGCGTATCGAATTCAACGCCGCGGGCAGTCTGCGCCTCCATGATACCATTCAGATCTGAAGTGAATACCGGGATGAAGCGGATCGCGGAGGTCACCGCGAAAGCATATTTATAGGGCACATGCCAGCGGCTGACCAAGGCATTCGATAGATCGGACATGCGAGTGAGGGAGATCATCAGTGCCAGGGGCAGCGTGATGTCGATCAACCGCAGGACACCCAGCAAAGCGGTCTTAAGGCCATCCCACGTGATGGCCAGTTTCCCGATGTAGAACGCCGGCTCTCCGGTACGTACCACCAACGCCTGCAGGATGAACAGGAACAGGGCGATTTTCAGAAGGCCTTTCAAAAGCTTCAATGCCTGTTTGAAGATCCCGCCGCAAACGCCGATCAGCAGATCCAGCACCAGGATCCCCAGCAGGACGTACAGGTTATTGGTCACAAAGCAGGCGATGCAGATCAAGAGGGAGAACAGGATCTTGCTGCGCGGGTCCATCCGATGCAGGAAGGTATCGCCCGGAAAGTAGTTCATCAACCCTTTCATGCCTGTGCCTCCCTTCTGTACGCTTCCACACACGCGGTCATCTCGTCCACCGTGCAGACCTCTTCGAAGCCTGTGAATCCATCTGCCTGCAGCATCGTGGCCAGGCCGATGATCTGCGGCGGCAGAAGTGCGGATGCCGCCAGTGCCTGTGCATCCCGCAGGACCTTACGGGTCCGGCCGTCCGCCACGATCCTGCCATCCCGCATGACGATCACTTGATCTGAATAATCCAGCACGATCTCCATGTCGTGGCACACCATGACCACCGTAACGCCCTCTTGGTTCAGGCGCTTGACATATTCCATGATCTGGGTGCACTCTTTATAATCCAGACCCGTCGTGGGTTCGTCCAGGATCAGGAGTTCCGGACGATGTACCAGAGCGGAGGCAAGGGCGATCTTCTGCCGCTCACCACGGCTCAGCAGGAACGGTTCATCTTCCGCATCCAGCTGCAGCGCCGCCAGGACTTCGGCTTTCAGCTTTTCGCGCTCGGCCTCGTCCTGCACCGTTTTCTCCAGGGTGAAATCCAGTTCCTCTCCCACCGTATTCTTACAGATCTGCCGGTCCGGATTCTGGAACAGGTATCCCATATGTGCCGCCATGGTACTGGTCTTCATCTGGCGGATATCCTCTCCTTCGAAAAGAATACGTCCGGATGTCGGCCGGATCAGACCTCGAATGAGTTTGGCCAGTGTGGTCTTTCCGGCACCGTTCGCACCGATGAGCGCTGTGACCGATCCTTTTTCGATGGTGAAAGACAGGTCCTTCAAGGTGCTTCCTTCTTCGATATAACCGAAGGAAACGTTCTCAAATGTGATCATGAAAGCACCTCCTGCATCATCTTCTCCGCTTCCGCCGTATGGATCGGCGCCGCTCCATGGAACAGATCCTTGCGGACCAGCTCTTTGTACAGGGAGACCACGCGCGGCACGTGGATGCCGATCTCTTCCATGCGATCCGCGCTCTTGAGCACTTCGCGGACCGGTCCTTCCATCACGATCCGGCCCTGATCCAGCAGCACCAACCGCTTGGCATATCCGCACAGCAGGCCGACCTTCTGCTCCACCACCACGATCGTTGTTCCGTAGGTTTCATTCAAGGACTTGAGCAGTCGGAAGATCTGCTCACTGCTTTCGGGATCCAGCTCGCCGGTCGGTTCGTCCAGCACGATAATGTCCGGACGCAGGGCGATGATGGCCGCCACGGCGACCTTCTGCTTCTGCCCGCCGCTTAAGGAATCGATCTCCCGGAAGCGCAGGTCCGTGATGCCGGTCCTTTCCAGCGCTTCCTGCAGTCTGCTCTCGATCTCATCTTTAGGAACACCGAAGTTTTCCAGTCCAAAAAGGAGTTCATCCTCGACGTATGAGGCTACCATCTGCGCGTCCACGTCCTGGAACACACTGCCGACCTTCCCGGCCAGCTGCTCCGGCTTCGTTTCGACGGTGTCCATCCCGTCCACCAGCACGGATCCGTAGAAATCCCCGGGATAATAATGCGGGATGATGCCGTTGATGGCATAGGTCAGGGTGCTTTTCCCAGCACCACTGTTGCCGATGACTCCGACAAAATCGCCCGGGTGGATCTCCAGGTCGATATCCTTGAGTGCCGGTCGTCTGCCGGACGCATACTGAAAGGAGAACTCCTTCATCTGGATCATGGAAATACCTCTTTCTTACTTGTTCAGAACTTTTTTCAAAGGCAGGTACAGGATCTGCACGATAATGGCGTTGATGACGGCCGTGCACAGTACGATCGGCACATAGGCGGCCATGGCGCTCGCTTCATAATGCATGAACAGGAACAGGCAGATGGTGTACGTTCCGCCGCTGACCACGGTGCTGATGAATGTGGAAAGGACGGGGTTCAGGTCCAGCTTCTTGATGCGGAAGGGGACCTTGATCAGCAGGCCCATAACAGCCGCGCCAAGCAGTTCGCTGATGAAATTGATGTAGGGCGTGCCCGGCAGTACCTGGCAGATCGCACCAGCCAGCAGACCGATGATCAAGCACTCGATGAACCGCGGGCGGATCAGCAGGATCGCCAGGCAGTACATCGCGATGATGAAGTTTGGTTTCATGCCGAAGAAGTTGATGATGGAGCCCGCGAAATACTTGAGCACTGCGCCGGCCGCCAACAGTACGGCGATCAAAATGATATCAGATACAGTGAGGCCCTTTTTCTCCTCGGTTTTGATGACTCTCTTTTCAGCCATGATCGTTTCCTCCTTGTGGAAAGCTGTCGGGGACATGCCCCGGGATCCTTCGGACAGGAGACCTGCAATAGAAAACCCCTGTCCCATGCAACATGCTGGGACAGGGGAATATGAACTCTCCTGCGGTGCCACCCCGCTTGACATCATTACGATGTCCACTCTGACCGCACTATCATGCAGCGTCCTTTGTTAACAGAGGGAATCTCCGTCTTCCCTACTCCCGGTGTTTCACGAATGAAAACTACCGCCGGTTTCAGGTCGCCCTCAGGAAACCATTCCACGAGACCGCCCGCGCCGCGCTCCCACCATCCGCAGCTCGCTGTGCCCTTAAGTCAAGTGTACTTTTCTCCTTCATCGGTTTAAAGCGCATTATATAGATTGAGCGCAATTTTGTCAAGTACTATTTATAAAAATTTTTTGATATCTGTAACCTTTGTGATCGGCGTCCCGTATTCATGGTAAAAGTTCAAAACGAGAAGGAGCTCTCCAATGATTACCTACTCTTATCTTCAGACTTATATCGTGATCCATCTGCTGATCGTAGTCGCCTTGCTGATGATCGGCAAAGGCTGGAAAAAGTCCATGTTCGTCATGGAAATCCTTGCGATGATCTGCTGGGCGGTATTTTCCTGGCACTATCAGCTGGACATTTCCAAGCATCTTCCCAGTGGCCTTTTCAAAGATCACTACTTCATGAGTTTATTCGTTACGGTCGTATACGGTTTCGGCTGCTGGCTGTCCCTCATACTGACTTT
This sequence comes from Clostridiales bacterium, assembly GCA_024689505.1. GTDB lineage: Bacteria > Bacillota > Clostridia > Lachnospirales > Bianqueaceae > RUG159. The sequence continues at coordinate 39,776 of JAILDJ010000032.1, read as the reverse complement.
CACGTTCGGTGTCATTGGTGTCAGCAACCTGATGACTTCCGACGGATCCTCTTCTAAAAAGGCAGTTTTGAACGGCCAACATCATACACCATTGCCCCTGTGGGCAGCCGGTCTTGCGGTCGGAGTCTTAAGCGCTTTCGCTCTGCAGTCCTCTCTGATACCGCAGATGAACCACCTGATGGACAGCATCACGAACGCGATCTATGTGAAACTATTCCACATGAACAAAGCTTTCCCCACCTGCTATATCCCTGTTGCCGGGATCGCGGCCGGATCCTTCATCGCTGCCTGTTTCTCAGGTTTATATCACAAGTCCAAAGCACCTTTTGTGTACTTCCTTTCTCTGGTGCTGGTGCCGGTACTCACCGCGATCCTCGCCCCCTTGGTCGACTTTGCCGGCAGCATCCTGGTCCTCGTGTTCATCGCTGCTGGTTTCATGATGAGAGGCGCTGTCATGTATGCGTCCAAAAAACGCAATCCTCTGCCTTACATTCTGCTCGCTTTTGCCATCGGCTGCCTGTCCGGCCTGTATATGAAAGCGAACCATGTGGTCGTGCTTGGAACGAAGCAGGATCTGAACCTTGTCGGCGGGATCGCTTCTGGTGTCATGATCGCCATCCTGGGCTACCGCTCCTATCGCTATAACAGTAATATCGGCCTGTCCCTGTCTCTCCTGGGCTTCATTCCTTTCATCACGCCGGGATGCAGTTCCGCCATCGCGTTCATCCTCAGCCTGATCGGCGCCGCCTTCTTCCTGATCTTCTGCCGGCCAACAGTCATCATTTCTGGAAATGAAGAAATGCACCTGCCGAATGGAGATCCTGTCAAACCTTTGGGCGGTGGACGTTACGACGTCGGGATCAACGGACAGACCGTAACGATCGAAGCCACTTCAGAGATGGATACCTTTGTCGATGGGAATGGCAGAAAGTATATAAAAAACGGTGTTTTCTTAGATCCTCAGTCCTGATTGTTCAGCAATAATAAGAGGCTGCAAAAAAGCCTTTGGGCCATCGATGTAATGGAATTATAGTCTTGCCTTTTGTTTCGAAGAGGTCATTTACTTTCTGATGTCCGCTTTGATTCTATAGGCAGTAGCCCGATCGGGACCATTACTTCCCAGATTTTCCTGTGCCCAGGATGAAAGTATCCGAACGACGCTCTTTACTTCCAAAGGATAGCCTAGCTAGATTTAAGAAGTAATGGGATGGGCTTGAATACTTCTTGCTTTGCTAGAAACAAATCCAGAAAGTATATCGTTCTGAACCAGGTACTTGTTGAGATGAGGATATAATAACCAGACAGTAAAGCTGCCGTGGATGCTACTTTCTGATGCCGATCTCGATGTTTCTCCAAGTACTCTGACCCCCATGACTACTTTCTGTCGCCATCCTCGACGATATATCAAGTAATTCGGCCTAAAAGTCTTCGTATTTTGCTCTCTTATATGAAAGGGAGTCTGAAAAACGATTCACTCATTTTTCAGACTCCTATTTTTGTTCGTTACTTTAAATCCGGCGCATCATCCCAGAAATTCCTTGATCTCGGCGTCCCAGAAATCCCACTCATGGCCGCCGGGTCGCTCGTCATATATCACCCGATAACCCAACTGCAGCAGCAGGTCCCTGAGTTTCCGGACTCCTGTCAGGAAAGGATCGGACAGTCCGCAGGCCAAATAGACCGACGGGAGGTCCACCTTCTTGCCTGCAAGGTCTGCCGCCAGCCACTCGATGCTGTTGTCGCTCTGAGGAATGGTATCCAGTCCGCCCATCAGGCTTTCGACGAAACGCTTGTCCAACAGCGGGAACGGGGCTTCCTCCTGCAGTTTCTCCAGATCCGCCGCCAGGTTGGCCGTGGACAAGGAGCAGATCCGGCCAAAGGTCTTATGATATTTCAGGCCGTTTCTTAATGCTCCATAGCCGCCCATGGAAAGGCCACCGATCCAGGTGTCCTCTCGCTTGGTAGAAAGCGGGAACATCTTTCTGGTGAGTTCGACCAGCTCTTCTCCGATGAACTGTCCATACCGGGCAAATTCCTTCGGCTGGTCGGTGTAGAAACGGTTCTCGCCATACGGGCAGACGACACACAGATCATGCTCCTCCGCGTAACGGCGGATGTTCGTGTACTGGATCCAGTCCTCCTGATCCCCGAACATGCCATGCAGCAGATACAGGGTCTTGAACGGACGCGGATCCTGGTACGGCATCCCCGGCAGAGCTACCTTGTCCACTGGAAGGATGACCGTGACCGGAACACTTCTCAATAAGGATGCTGATGATAATTTGACTTGTAAAACAGCCATTTCACGCTCCTCCGATCAGTTCCAGGTGAAGGAATAGCGGCCGGATGTCAGTTTGAAGCAGGCCGTGTCTTTGCCGAAACGTTTGACCATGCCTTGATACTCTGCCCCTTCCATGGGCTCAAGTTCCTTGACCTGGTCTTCTCCCACCGGGAGATACAGTGTCGCCGTGGTGTTGGCCGGAACGACAGCCTCATAAGCGGTCAAAGCTCCATCGGCGGTCTTCCAGTTCGATTCGATCGTTCCGTAAATGGAATCATATGAAGCATTCAGCCAGTCGAAATGTCCGCCCGGCGTCGGCTGCAGGATGAAGTCTTTGAAGGCCTCTTTTTCGCCACGGGCGATACCTGCCTGGTATTCCATCATCCAGGAGCCGACGGCGCCGAGAGAATAGTGGTTGAAGGAGTTCATGCCGTTGTTGCCGCTGAAACCATTTTCAATGGTGTAGGAATTCCAGCGCTCCCAGACGGACGTGGCACCGTTGACGACCGGATACAGCCAGGACGGATATTTCGTCTGCTCAAACAGTTTGTAAGCGGTCTCAGTCTCTCCGGCCTCTGTCAGAGCAGGCAGCAGGGGGCCGGTGCCCATGAATCCGGTGGTCATGGTATGATCGGTCTTCTCGCAGGCTTCTTTCAGATGCAGCTGTGCCATCGTTTTGTTCTCATCGGAGATGATGCCACAGAGCAGAGGCAGTGCATAGGAAGCCTGGGTATCTTCCAGGGTTCCATCCGCCTTGCAGGTGCGACCGTCTTTGTCAATGAAAGTCTTGTTCCACTCGGCTTTCAGGTCTTCCGCGAAGTTGCGGAACGTCGCAGCATCCGCGTCTTCACCCAGGATCTCTGCGGCCTGCTGCGTAAAGACGACAGAACGATAGAACTGCGCGTTGTCCAGCAGGAAAGGATCCGTAGGAACGACAGACAAATGATCACCCAGGAAGCCGATGTGGGAGGACAGACACTGATAGCCTTCCTTGGTCCAGTCCATCATACCCAGCACGTGGCTCTTCATCGCAGGATACATGATTTTAAGCAGTTTCTGATCTCCATACTGCAGATATGTACGGAAGGGGATCACCACGCCGGCCGCGTTCCAGGTATAGCCCAAAGCAAAGGCCTTTCCGGTCTCATTGTAAGAAGGTGCGTACAGATGGAACGTGCCGTCTGTCCCCTGCGCTTCTTTCTGCAACTGATCGAAATACGCGTAGAAGGCGCGCATGTCGGCCATGTAGACCGCCGCTTCGCTGTAGACCTGCGCGTCGCCGGCCCAGCCCAGACGCTCGTCGCGTTGCGGACAGTCCGTCGGGATGGACAGATGGTTGCCGCTGGTGGAGTTGACGATATTATCGAACAGCTGGTTGGTCAGCGGATTGGAAGACCGATAGTGGGAGGTCGCACGAACGGAACTGAGCACGATGCCTTTGATGTTTTCCGCAGGGATCGGGCCGTCCGTACCCGAGATCTCCACGTAGCGGTAGCCGTGGAAGGTAAACCGCGGGCGGATGACTTCGGTACCCTCGCCTTTCATGGTGTATTTGTCGGTGACCAATGCACCGCGCAGGTTCTCCGTCAGGATCAGGCCGGCAAGATCACCGTAGTAATACGGGTTGTCTTCCTTCAGGCGCGGATAGCAGATCTCCGCATAGCGGACCGTGATCTTCTGCCCAGGCTTTCCTTCGGGCAGGGTGATCTCCGGCACACCGACCATGTTGATGCCCATGTCGTAGATGTAGACCGTATCCTGGTCCGCCCCGCGGGTCTCGGAACCGACATATTGAGCAGTCCGCTCTTCCACCTTGGTAACGTAGGGATCGGGCTTGGCGGTGATGATGGGCTCCTGCCCGAAGACCTTGCTGCCCATCAGTGTTGCGGGGCGCCAGCCAGCGCCGGCAAAACCGGCCTTGGTCCAGCCTTCGACCGCCTGCTCACGCCGGGCGTCATAGATCTCGCCATTGAAATTGCCTGCGTAGCGGACAGGACCTTCGCCATAGTACAGCCAGTTGCCGTCAGTCGGCAGGTAGACGGTCTCCCCATCGGCATAAGTCACGGCGAGCAGTGCCAGAAGCGCCTGCCGATCCCCGTACCAGTTATAGTTCTCGATGGTATAGGAGGACTGATCGCCGTACCAGCCGGATGCCACAATGGCTCCGATGGCGTTCGCACCTTCCTTGAGCAATCCTGTCACGTCATAGGTCTCGTATACGACGTGCTGACGGAAGTCCATATCGCCAGGCGCCAGATAATCATCGCCTGCCTTCTGTCCATTGATCTCGATCTCGTAGATGCCCCATGCAGCAGCATACAGGCGGGCAGAAGCGATCGGTTTCTCCAACGTGAATTCTTTACGCAGCATCGGCACTGACGCATACGAAGGATCGGCATAGGTCAAGGTGCCAGGTCCGGCAGTGATCACGTCCTCTTCGATGGTCAGGCCAGGTTTCCCGGAGAAGATCTTGAAGGTCGCACCGGTGGAGGCGCCAAAGATCTCCGCATGCTCGTGGGCATAGTGGCGGATGGAGTAGCCACTGAAGCGAGCGGTGCTGGCCTCGTCGGTCACAAAGCCGACTTCGTTCAGACGCGGATAGATCGGCACGTCAATGATTTTCTTCAGCGGATTGAGCACCAGATGCGTGTGCTCCGGTTCCATGTTCATCGGTCTGCGTACCAGACGGGCGTTCTCCTCGTCTGTTTCCAAAGCAGTCCCGTCCAGCAGGATGCGATCCAGCTGGTTGCCGCTGCAGATCAACTCAAACCGATGCGGCTGGAAGCGATTTTCCTCAGAAATGATGCTTTCCGGCACTTCGATCACGGCAAAGCTCACTTCGCCCTCTTCGCCCGGCGCATATCCTTTGCGGTAGAATTCCACCGTCGCGGGGATCTGCCCGACGTTCAGCACGCAGCTCATATAGTTTTCCCCATGGATGAGGTAGTTGTTTTTGGTAGAAGAAAGGAGGCGAGGATCGTTCGCGCCGAAAATAACGCCGGCTTTCCGCCCGCCTTCTTCGATCTGGATGGCGTATTCCAGACGGAAAACAGGGATAGTTTCGGCCGCCAGGTACATTTCGTCCGGGCCGATCCATTCCGCACCGTGCCAGGCTTCAAGATCTTCACCCATCAAGCCGGTCCCGAAGGAAGACTCCGCCGTGTGCTCCGCACCGGTCTCATCCCAAGCGGTGACGCTCCACTGATAATCAGACTCTTTTTCCAATGTCACAGGGCAAGCGATCCCGAGGGAGGCCGCATTCTCTACACGGCCGCTGTCCCAAAGAGTCTTTTCTTCTGCAGAAACCACCACACGATAGGCGGTCTGCCGGGCTCCCGTGCGCGCACAGTCCATGCGCCAGCTGAATACCGGCGCCTCATCCAGTGCCAGGGGGGCAGCAACATTATTCACTCTCAGATCCTTCAGCATTCTTTTTCTCCTTTCAGTTGGTTCAAAGCAAAACGCACAGCACCTACCACGCTCTTATCCGGCTCATCCTCCGCAAAGAGGATCTCCAGGCTTTCGGCCGGATAGGGTTTTCTTAATCTCGCTTCGATCCGCTCTTTCAGCAGATCCTTTGGGAAGCCTTCCATGTTCATGACCCCACCGCCGATGACTAAGGCATCCGGATCCAGGATGTTGACTTCCGCCGCCACCGCCTGCGCCATCAGATCCACGAATTCGACAAGCGGTGCTTCCGCTGCATGTACGGCGAACAGCTTTCCGATGGGCGTGTCCGGATACTTTTCCTTCTGCAGGACCGCCAGATACTTGCCGCCTGCACTGCATTCCATACAGCCGATATTGCCGCATCCGCAAGGGATCGTGCTGCCATGGACCGGGATGTGCCCCAGTTCACCGGCCACACCATTGTGCCCCTTCCATGGTTTTCCATCCAGCAGGATCGCATTACCCACGCCGGTTCCGAAGTAGATCCCGCAAATCATACCTTCCTGCGGCAGATCGTATTTCGCAGCGTCATAGCACAGACCCATGGTCACATCACGCTCCGCGATCACAGGCACACCCAGCAAAGCACTCAACCCGTCCACGACCGGGATCCGCTCCATGAATTTCAGGTTCGGCGCCTGCAGGACTGTTTTCCGTGCGCGATCCAGCGCCGCAGGAATGCCGACGGACACCGCCTTGTAATCGATCCCTTCCCCGAAAGACCGGATCTTCCGGGCCAGATCCTCGATGGCATTGCTGGTGCAGAAGACCGAGGCTGTAGGTACTTTTTCGAACTTCAGCATATGCCCATCCTCCACCGCTCCGATGCGGAAATGGGTCCCTCCGATATCGATTCCGATGATGATCATAGCTGCCTCCTTATATAGTTTCTCCGATGCTTTGACTATATTATATCAGTCCCGACATCGAGATCCAATGATCGAATCGATCATCAATAACTGATAATTCTTGCGATTCTATGCACTTGGTTTTTATCCTTTTTTTGAACACTTCTTCGATCAGGCTCAAATCATGTCCTTTTTCCTCTATGCATATAAAAGGCTTGCCCAAGAAATCTATAATGATTCCTCTTGGCATGCCCTTTTGAAATTTCGAACTCCTGAGGCATGAAAAATGGCTCGATCACTCCTCTATGGATACATGCTCTTTCAACAAATCCGTCCCATCAGGCATGAATACACCGTAAAACCTTCTTATGACACAGCGTTTTGCTTCCGAAACGCCGCCGGTGAAACGCCGAACTGCTTTTCAAAAGCACGGATGAAGGACTCCGGGTTGGCGTATCCGACCTTGCCACTGACCTCAGCGACGGAGTCACCTGTGGTCAGCAGCACAGAACATGCCTGCTGCATCCGCACGTCACGCAGGATCGACTGGAACCCGCGGCCTGTATGCGTCCGGATCAACCGGGAGCAGTGCGAGGCAGAATAATTGAACTTTTCCGCCAGCTCATCCAATGAGATCTCAGTAAAGTGATCATAAATATAGCTGAGCATAGCCGGGACAGGGCTCCCTGCCCTTCCCTGTCCGCCAGCGTCTACGACCGCCTGATCCTCATACCGCCGCAGGATCCGGATAAAGAACACGGACAGCAGGTGATTCAGCATGCGGAAACTGAAATCATCCGAATAATGTGCTTCCCGATACATGTCCAGCACCAAGTCCCGCAGATCCGGATCCCCTTCGGCGTGGAACAGCACGTTGCTGATCGGTTCGCGGCTGTACAGGTTGCTCAGGAAGAAGTCAGAAAGGATGTTATCATATCGCAGCGTGTTGCTGAAGGCAGCGGCAAACGTGTCATGCCGGACATGGATGCTCAAAAGCACGCTGTCATCAAAGACCTCAATCGAACGGGGGACGCCCGGCGCGATAAAGCTGATGTCTCCCTGCGGAAGGACGCAGGGCACATCGTTCAATGTATAGTGGATCGTGCCCGAAAGCGCGTAGTAGATCTCAAAGAAAGAGGTGCTGTAATGAAAGACCGGTGTATAGCGCAGATGCCTTGCCACGTTGACGTCCGACCCGCGGCCGATGGGCAGATGCGAGTAATACGTCTGCTCCGTGAACTGCTCCGGCAGCTCCAACTGTACGATCTCCGGTATGATCAGATGGTGTTCCACCGCATAGGCCTCGATCTCCTTGAGATAGGCGGCCTTTTGATCAGGTGTGCCGGCCAGATCATGATAGCGGCGATAGATCTCTTCTGATTTCGTGAAGGTACACAGATATTCTAAAAGCTCCTCTTTGGATGGTGCATTGCTTCGTTCAGTGGGCATGTGGTTCTCCTTGATCATGGTGTTGTTTCAAAGTATATACAATAAATCAAAGAAACGCAATAAACCGTATGAAATCAATGAAAACGGACGTTTTTTGGTCTTCTGCCGTGGTATCATGGCTTCATCTTATTCATCAGGAGTCCGCCCATGTCCGACACGCCTTACCCTCCGATCCATAGAAACCCCACCGTTTCAACGTCCTTCGACCGGCTGGAGCTGCTTTGGGACCGTTATCCCGCACATCATGAAATGCGCACCTGTGCTACGCTGGATCAGCTGCTGGAAGAGCACGAGTCCTATCGTAGGACCTTCGATGAAGCACTCCGTGCCGAATATGAAGCCGGTCATTATGACCGTTTTCTGATCCGGCTGTCCTGGGACGATCTGCCCTACCGCTATGCCACACGCGCCAGGATCCTTGCGGCAGGGCCCTTTCAGGTCAACCCATTCGTTCGGGCTTTTCTGGACCAGTTCTCCGACGTGGACATGGACCATAAAGCCTGCTTCCTCTTCCCGGAGAGCTTTGTTTCCCAGTTTTTCGTGGTCACGGAGGTGTGCAGGAAAGCAGAAGTATTTCGTCCGGTACGCAGTCTCTTTCCGGATGAAGAGGCCGTGCATTATTTGGCCGTTTTCGACAAACGCCGAATGGACGATGTGCTGCTGATGTTCCACCTGTTATACACAAATGCCTCCGAAGATCTCTTCGGAGGCTATTGCCTGTATGGTCATTCCCTTCCCTGGTATCAGAACCTGCTGCAGGAGGACGGCATCGTTCTCAGATCGCCCTATCTGCCGGATCGGCTAGCCCGCTATCTCGGTTCTTTGCCGCACTGTCATGATCCTGCCAAGACCGTGTATGTGCGCCGTAATATCGAACATATCCTGGAACAGGGCTACGTTGCTTCCGAGCTGGAGCTCTTTCTCAACCTGACACTGGTCCTGATGCCATTTTTCCAGTGGTGGTACACCGACCTGGCCTTGTATGAAGAACAGGACGGCTTCCGTACGAACTGGCGGCTGGAGCGCACGCGTATCCGCACACGGCTCACAGTCCAAGGTGTGATCCGTCCCAAATGGAAGCATGAACTTTCCCTGTTCCAGGAAGTCCACAAACAATTCCCTGACACCTTGTATCAGTACCGGCCGGACTGGCTGGAACGTCAAAGTCTGGATCTGTACATTCCATCACTTAAGACCGCCATCGAATACCAGGGCATCCAGCATTATCTGCCGATCGAATTCTTCGGCGGGGAAGAAGCGCTCAAACAGCGGCAGGAGCTGGATCAGCGTAAAGACCAGCTCTGCCGGGAGAACGACGTACACCTGATCCTCTGGCCTTACGATATCGAGCCCACGGCGCAGCACGTAAAGGAAAAGCTCCTCGGTCTCTCCGTTGGTACTGGCGCCGTCGTTCCTGCTCCATAAAGCCACAGGATCAATACTTGCCGCTGATCTCCTGTAGCAGTTCGATGATGGGCAGATGCTGCGGGCATACGCTCTCACACTGACCGCAGCCGATGCAGTCTGCCGGCTTGCCGCCCGCTTCCGTTACAGTCCGATAGTAGCCCTTTGCGCGCCAGTCATCGGGATAGATGCGCAGCGTGTTTTCCGCACGGAAGATCTCCGGGATGTTGATCTGCATAGGACATCCATCACAGCAGTACCGGCAGGCCGTGCAGCCGATCTGCGGGATGCTGCGCCAGATCTCGGAAGCCTTTTCCACCAAAGCGCTCTCTTCTGCGGAAAGCGGTTCGAACGCCTTGAAGGTGGACAGGTTGTCCTCCATCTGTGCCTCGTTGGACATGCCGGAAAGGATCGTCATGATCCCCGGCAGAGAACCTACAAAGCGCAGTGCCCAGGAAGCGATGGACTTGTCCGGCCGCGCTTCTTTGTACATGTCCGTGATCTGCTCCGGCAGATTGGCCAGCGTTCCGCCCTTGACGGGCTCCATGATGACCATGGGGATGTTTCTTTCATGCAGGATCTCGTACAGGCGGCCGGAACGGACCAGCGGGTTCGTCCAGTCGGCATAGTTCAGCTGGATCTGTACGAATTCCACTTCCGGATGCCGGTCCAGCACATCCTCCAGCAGTTCGGGGCTGCCATGGAAGGAAAAACCCAGGTGCCGGATCTGACCGGCTTCTTTCTTCACTTTGGCCCAATCCCAGCTGCCAAACTTCTCATACGTATCATGATTGGATCCATCCTCGATGGAATGCAGCAGGTAGAAATCGAAATACTCGACACCGCAGCGCTCCAACTGCTCCTGGAAGATCCGCTCATTGTCTTCCGGTCCTTGCATCTCCCAGGCCGGAAGCTTGGTTGCCAGATAAAAGGAATCCCTGGGATACCGCTTGACAAGGGCTTCCCGGGCGGCAACTTCCGACAGACCGCTGTGATACACATAGGCGGTATCAAAATAGTTGAACCCCGCTTCGATGAATTTGTCGACCATGTGGCAGACCTGCGGAAGGTCGATCTTGCCATCGGTCTCGGGCAGGCGCATCAGGCCAAACCCCAGCTTAGATACTTGACTCGTGTCGATCGCCATAATAAAACCTCCTTGCAGCTTATGACAGTTTGCATCATTATACTGAATGGCGTTGGGATTTGCAATGCACAGCTCCGAATTAATATATTCCTTGTAAAATATACCCTTTTTTGATAAAATGATCCTTGGCATGCAAGTCACGTGGCCATGCGTGCAGAAAAACAAATGAAGAGGTGAGAACAATAAAAGTAAGTATACTCGGAGCCGGTACCTGGGGAATGGCATTGGCCAGAATGCTTTGTAATTCTGGACACACTGTATCCGTCTGGTCCGCTCTTCCCGCTGAGATCGATGAACTGAATCAAACAAGAAAACAAAAGAATCTGCCCGAGATGATCATACCTGAGGCAATTATTTTTACAAAAGATATCCGTGACGCTTGTGCTGATAAAGATATCCTTGTGTTTGCCGTTCCATCTGTTTTTGTCCGTTCAACAGCCAAACAGGCTGCTCCATATATTAAAGAAGATCAGATCATAGTAGACGTAGCAAAAGGACTTGAGGCTGAAACACTCATGACGATGTCCGAAGTGATCATCTCCGAAATTCCCCACGCGAAGGTCGTAGCGCTTTCCGGACCCACACACGCGGAAGAGGTCGCTATGGATCTCCCTACAACGATCGTAGCCGCACATGAGGATATAACGATTGCCGAACAGGTCCAGGCTGTTTTTTCGAATCCTGTCATGCGCGTATATACAAACACTGACATCAAAGGAGTCGAGCTCTGCGGTGCCCTGAAGAACATCATCGCGCTGGCCACCGGTGTCGCGTCCGGACTTGGTTACGGCGACAATACAAAGGCAGCTTTGATCACACGCGGACTGGCAGAGATCACACGTCTTGGCATGGCTGCAGGGTGCATGTTCGAAACGTTCTCTGGCCTGGCGGGAATGGGCGATCTGATCGTTACCGCGACCAGCAGGCATAGTCGAAACAATCGTTGTGGATTCCTGATCGGTCAAGGGTATACGCCGAAAGAAGCGGTACAGCAGGTCGGCATGGTCGTGGAAGGCATCAATGCCATTCCCGCCGCATTGACCCTAGCGCAAAAATATAATGTAGAGCTGCCCATCATTGAAGCTGCCGATCAAGTCATCAATCATGGAAAAGATCCAGCCGAAACAGTTGGCGAACTGATGGGCCGGGACAGCAAACCGGAATTACCCAAACTTGCTCTTAAACGGTAAAGTATACATCAAAAAGGCCCACCAGGCCTTTTCCTTTACGGGGCGTTCGAATCCCACAGACGGTGATAGAACAGAAAAAAAGGACCACTCATTTGGAGTGATCCTTTTTTTGTTCATGAGCCGCGCGGGATTCGAACCCGCGACACCCAGATTAAAAGTCTGATGCTCTACCGACTGAGCTAGCGGCCCATCATGCCCAGAACCGGAATCGAACCAGTGACACGAGGATTTTCAGTCCTCTGCTCTACCAACTGAGCTATCTGGGCAAATGTGACTTGATGTCTTTCATATATAGGACATCATGTCTCTCTATATGAAACTTGCTTTTCTTCATTCTCTTCAAGCAAGTGCATCGCATATAATACCACATGTTGCCGGGGTTTGTCAACTGAAATCTTGCAAAATTCCGCTATTTTCCTGCAAAAATTACACCAAAGGGGCAAACAGTTTCAAAAGCCAGCCGATGATGCGGCGGTGCAGGGGACGTTTTTTGAGGAACAGTGGTGTGATCTCTTCACTTAATGCCTGGGTCGCGAGGAAATCGTCTTTCACGTCTTTCACCACTGGGCTCTGGTACATCCAGACCGCATCTTCATAATGCAGGTACAGGCTGCGGTAGTCGAGGTTGATCGTGCCTACGATCGCTATCTCGTCATCGCTGACGAAGGATTTGGCGTGCAGAAAACCGGGGGTATATTCAAAGATGCGCACACCGGCCGTGATCAGTTCACGATAGTTGGACTGCGTCAGCATGTGGATCGAGTACTTGTCCCAGCGGGCGGGCGTTAAGATCCGCACGTCGACACCGTTCAATGCAGCCCGTTCCAGTGCCCGCATGATCTCGTTGTTCGGGATCAGATAAGGCGTAGTGATGTACACGTACGCTTCCGCCTTGTCGATCATATTGCAGTACACACCCACAGCTCCGGATTCCGGGTTGACAGGCGTGGTGCCATAAGGCGCGATGATCCCCTGGGTCTCAGGCAGGGCGTGGTATCGTTCCGGACGATAATTCTCGAAATTGGTGCGGTTTTCGGCGGCGCTGACGAAGTTCCAGGTGTGCAGGAACATGGCCGTCAGGTTCCAGACCGCGGCACCTTGCAACATCAATCCAGTGTCTTTCCAGTGGCCGAAGCGCTCCTTCACATTGATATATTCGTCTGCCAGATTGTAGCCGCCGGTGAAGCCGGTATATCCGTCGATCACCAGGATCTTGCGGTGCGTCCGGTTGTTCATGCGGAAAGAGATGAAAGGCACGAAGCGGTTGAATGCATAGCAGCGGATCCCTTTGTCGCGCAGTCGCTTGTAATAATGCTGGGGCAGGGTCTTCACGCAGCCCACATCATCGTAGATCAGCCGCACATCCAGCCCCTGGCGCACCTTGCGTTCCAGGATCTCGAGGATCGTATCCCAAAAGACACCTTCTTCCAGGATGAAATACTCCAGAAAGATGTAGTGTTCTGCCGCTTCCAGCTGCTCCACCATCACATCGAAAGCCTCTTCTGTTGAAGCGAAATAGCGGACCGAGGTCCGGCCTTGCGGGGAAAACATAAGCTGGTTCTGGATGTAGCCTGCCTGCTGCCGCACATGCGGATCTGTGATCTCGCTGAGCCAGTCTTTGTCCACCCGTGCGTCCAGCGGATCCATGGGGATGCGGCCGGCCGCGCCGCGGCGCAGCTTCTGACCGCCGACGGCCAGGTACAGGATCCCGCCCAGGACCGGTGCCAGCAAGATCGAGACTGTCCAGGCCAGTTTATAGCCTGGATCTTCGTTGTTATTTACGATGATGATGGTCACCACGATGCTGACAGCGATGAGGACCGCATTGACATACACGTAGTATTCGCTGAACACCTGGATCGTCACGCCGATGAACAGCAGCTGGATCAGGATCAGCAAGGCGATTATGAACAACCGTCTCGTCACCAGCCGCATGATCTTGCTGAAGAATCGAATCATGTGCGGTCCCCCCTTTCTATCAGTTTGTGGAACGATCCTTACTTTAAACCTGCAGTAGGAAATTGGTCACCGTCTGCAGCCCGTAATAGACGCCGGAGCGCAGATATGCCAGCGGCCCGCTCAGGAGCCCTGTGTACAGCAGGATCATCAATACGAACTGCCCGTACCGTTCATAGCGCATCCAGGTATAATAAGCGCGGTCCGGCAATACCGCTGCCAACACCTTTGAGCCATCCAGCGGCGGAAACGGGATCAGGTTGAAGATCCCTAAGCCGATATTGATCAGCATGAAGTACTGCAGGAAGCGATAGACGTACAAAAATGCTTTATACCCCGCTTCCGTCTGGAACGTGAGACTGTCACCGGCGATCTTGAAGATCAGGCTGACCCCCAGGCTGCCGATGAAGGCCAGCAGGAAATTCATCCCCGGTCCCGCCAGGGAGACCCAGAGCGTGCCGATCTTGGGATTCTTATAATACCTGGGGTTGATCTGTACAGGTTTGGCCCAGCCGAACCCTAAAAACAGCAGGCAGAGGGAACCAAACAGGTCCAGATGCTTCAGCGGGTTGATCGTCAGGCGGCCCGTCTCCTTCGGTGTCGGATCGCCCAGGCGATACGAGGTATACGCGTGCGACAGTTCGTGCAGCACCATGGCGATCAGTACGGCCGGCGCGGAATACAGCAATCGTTCTATGTTCATATTCATAGGATGCAGTATTTCTCCATATAGTCCTCCATCAAAGCAAGGACTTCTTTATATTCCGGCTGTTCCTTGAGATAAGCATGGATGTCCTGCACCGTGATGATCGGATGCACCTGGATGCCGAAATTCTCATAGACTTCCATAACGGCGGTCTTACCCGGCGTCTGCCCCACTTCGCTGCGATTCACCGAGATGAACATGTGCTCCACCTTGACGTCGCCCTGTGCCTTCAGGATGGGCAGAGTCTCGCGCACAGCGGTCCCGGCGGTGATCACGTCCTCAATGATGATGATCCGGTCGCCGTCCTGAGGCTTATAGCCCACCAGACTGCCCCCTTCTCCGTGATCCTTGGCCTCTTTGCGATTGAAGAAATACGGTTTGTCGATGCCCATGCCGGCCAGTGCGGCCGCGGTGGTGGTGACCAGCGGGATGCCTTTATAGGCCGGTCCGAACATGCAGTCGAATGCATCGCCGATCGTATCCTTTACCAGCTCGGCATAGAACTTGCCCAGCGTCAGGATCTGTCCGCCGGTCTTATAATTTCCGGTATTGACAAAATACGGGCTCAGGCGGCCGCTTTTCGTGGTGAATGCCCCGAAACGCAGCACGTCCGCGCTCATCATGAACTCAATGAAAGCCTTCTTTTCCGGTGTGATCATATCATTAACTCTTTCTATATTTTATGGGTGCTTCTTTGTAGAGGTCATGACCTTCACAGTCGATGACCACGGTCAGCGGCAGGTCCTGCACTTTCAGGCGACGCAGCGCCTCCGGTCCCAGATCCTCCCAGGCGATGATCTCCGCCTCCAAAATGCGGCTGGAAAGCAGTGCGCCTGCCCCGCCGGTCGCTGCAAAGTACACCGCCGTTTGTTCCTTCATGGCCTGCACAACGGCATCGGTCCGAAACCCTTTGCCGATCATGCCGGTCTCACCTTCCGCGATCAACCGCGGCGCGTACGCATCCATACGGCCGCTGGTGGTCGGCCCGGCCGAGCCGATCACACGTCCGGGCGGCGCCGGCGTGGGTCCTACATAGTAGATGACCGTGTCTGTCAGATCCAAGGGCAGTGGTTCGCCCCGATCCAGCAGTTCCACCATACGTTTATGCGCGGCATCCCGCGCTGTATAGATCGTACCGCTGAGCAGGATCGTATCTCCCGCGTGCAGCGTACGGACGATCTCCTTCGTCAAGGGTGTCTCGATCCTGCGCATCAGAGCACCTCGCTTTCATGACGGGCCACATGGCAGTTGATATTGACCGCCACGGGCATGCCTCCGATATGGGTCGGCCAGGTCTCGATAGCCAGCCAGAGCGCGGTGGTCGTGCCGCCGAATCCCTGGGGGCCGATACCGGTCTCGTTCACTTTCTTAAGCAGCTGCTTTTCTTCCGCCGCCCAGAACGGATCCTTAGATGGATCCCCGATGCTCCGCAGCAACGCTTTTTTGGCCAGATAGGCGCACTTTTCAAACGTGCCCCCTACACCGACGCCGATCACCATCGGCGGGCAGGCATTGGGGCCGGCCAGCTGCACGGTCTCCAGCACTGCCTGTTCGATCCCCTCGATGCCCTGGGCCGGTTTGAGCATGTAGATGCGGCTCATGTTTTCACTTCCGATCCCTTTCGGTGCAACGGTGATCTTCAGCCGGTCGCCCGGGACGATCTCATAATGAATGATCGCCGGCGTATTATCCTGGGTATTGACCCGGTCGATCGGGTCCCGTACCACAGACTTGCGCAGATATCCTTCCGTATAACCCCGACGCACACCTTCATTGATGGCATCTTCCAGGCTGCCCACCACATGGACATCCTGTCCTATCTCCACAAAAACGACGGCCAGTCCGGTGTCCTGGCAAATGGGGATCCTCTGCGTTCTTGCGACTGCAGCGTTCTCGATCAGTTGGTCCAGGATGGCCTGCCCGACAGGAGATGCCTCCGTCTGCCGGGCGGCACGGATCGCTGCCTCCACCGCGGGATCCAGTTCGATATTAGCTTTGATGGCAAGGCGGGCAACCGCTTCCGTCACCCGCTCTGCCGGTATGTCTCGAAGCGCCATCAGTCCCGCACCTCGTACAGATCTGCGGCCAGTGCTTCTATTTTCTCCGCCGCCGTACGTGCGAACGGTGATGCCAGAAGACTGCTGAGCGTACCCATCTCCGCGGCGAACGGCGCCTGTTCCAGATCCGGGAAATGGCGGAACACGATCTCCTTCGTTCTGGGATCAGCGAACAGTTCCTTGAGCGGCGTATCGATGGAATAGATCCTGCGATACTCCTTCGTCAGCTCATAGGTCCACTCGTAAGAGCCGGTGCCGACGGTGCGTACGGCGCTGCTGCCTTCCTGTGACCATCCCTCACCCAAAGCTTCTGCACAGGCATCCAGCAGGACGACCTTCGCCGTACTGCCATAGGGCACGGTGCAGGCATACCGCAGGTGCTTCGGATCCTCGATCTTCCAGCAGGAGCGGATCGGGCCACTGGCGGAATCCAGTTTCGCGTCGATCCACTGCAGGCGATAGTCGGGCTGCGGCGCCAAAGTGAAGCAGCGGAATCCGGCTCCTTCCTCACTCGGACGGATACCTGCCACATTGCGGTAGACCCATTCCGCGATGGAACCATAGGCGTAGTGATTCATGGAATTCATCTCGATGCCGCTGATCTTCCCATCCGGCAGGACGGAATTCCAACGCTCCCAGATGGTGGTGGCGCCCATCTTGACCTCGTACAGCCAGCTGGGATAGTCATCATTCATCAGAAGCGTATAAGCCACGTCATTGTACCCGTTCTCAGACAGGACGCGGCACAAATACGGCGTACCGACAAAACCGGTCTTCAAGTGATACTTGTTGTCCTGCAGCAATTCGTACAGACGGCGTGCCAGACGCTCCCTGTCCTTCTGCGGTGCGATATCCATGAAGAGCATCACGACATAAGCCGTCATGGTATCCATGGCCAGCTTGCCGTTGGGCGTCAGATACTCATCGCAGACTGCCTGGCGGATCCGCTCGGACAAGGTGCTGTAGTGGGCTTCTTCCTCGGCTTTGCCCAAAACGTGGGCGGCTTTGGCCACAAGCCTGGCAGAGTAACTGTAATAGCAGGAAGCGATCAGGTACGGATCGGTACCGCCCATGACTCCGCCTTCCACCGGGCCGTCCAGGGCCAGCCAGTCAGCGAAATGGAAGCCGGAATCCCACAGACCGGGCCGGCCGGTCGCTTTCTCCTGACGTTCCATGTAATCGACCCAGGCTTTCATGCTGTCGAACTGGTTCTCCAGGATCGAAGGATCCCCGAAGTGCAGGTATACGTTCCAGGGAATGACCGTGGCGGCCTCGCCCCAGGCGGTGGATCCGTCGCCCTGGTAGTTGCAGGTCGGTACGACGAAGGGAACGCTGCCGTTCAGTTTCAGCTGCTCGTAATACAGGTCATGCCCGAATTTGGTGTAGAACTCGTAAGTATCGTAGTTGAAGCTCGCGGTGCCGGAAAAGACTTGTGCGTCGCCGGTCCAGCCCATGCGCTCGTCACGCTGCGGGCAATCCGTCGGCACATCCAGGAAATTGCCTTTCTGGCCCCAGCGGACATTTTTCAGCAGCTGGTTGACCAACGGATCGGATGTCTCGATATGCCCGGTCTCCTCCATGTCAGAATGAATGACCAGTCCTACGAAATCCTCCGCCTTCGGCTCTGTCGGCCAGTTTTCCAGCAGGACGTATCGGAAGCCATAGAAGGTGAAGTGCGGACGCACCACACCGGGCTGTCCATTGGAAATATAGGAGAATTCAGACTTCGCACGGCGCAGATTGTCCCGATAGAAACAATCATCCTGCAGCAGCTCCCCGGTCTTGAAGCCGACCTGCCAACCTTCCGGCGCGTCCAGATAGAATTCCAGCCAGCCCACCATGTTCTGGCCCATATCCAGCACGGTCTCCCCCTTCGGGGTCTTCAGGATCTGGACCGGGGTGATGCGCTCGTGCCCGTTGATCGCGGGGCTGAGGCGCCCCTGCAGCTTGTCCGTCCATCCTTCGATGACCTCGACCGGATAGGGCGTTTCCGCAAGGCGGGCGTCCTGATACTCTCCATGATAGATGCTGCTGTAGGTGATGGTGGAAGCGCAGGCTGTCCAACTGTCATCCGTGATGACGACCTCTTCCGTTCCATCCTCGTATGTCAGATGCAATTCTGCGATAGCCGAGAACCGGTCTCCATAATTGTTTTCTTTGAATTCCAGACCGAAAAGCCCTTTATACCAGCCACCGCCCAGCAGGATCCTGAGTTCAGCTTCCGGCTCCGCCATGAGTTCCGCGGTCACGTCATAGGTCTGATACTGGATCCAGGCGTCGTACCCGTTGCAGCCGGGCATCAGATACTCATCGCCCTTTTTGGTGCCATTGATGTACAGTTCGTACACGCCCAGTCCGACCATGTACAGGCGGGCCGACGTCAGTCCGTCTTTCACGGTGACTGTCTTTTTCAGGATCGGATGCGGCGCATCGTCCGGCACGACAGGTGAGATCCACTGTGCGGTCCAGGGCTCGTACATCTTGCCCGTCTCGAACCACGCGGTCTCACTGACCTGACCATCGATCTCCACCTGCCAATAATAGCGAGTACGCGGCTTCTGCTCGACCGGCGCCGGATAATACCGACTGTCGGCCTGTGCTACGGTTTCCTCACTTATAATGTTCTGAAATGCTGCGTCAGAAGCGATCCGGACTGTCACCGGCTTCTGCTCTGCCGCATCCTCCACGACCCAGCTCAGGACCGGTTTACCAAACCCCAGATGATACCCCAACGGGTTCGTCATATGATTGGTCTTTAACCGTGTGATCTTCATGAATTCTTACTCCTTTTCCTGAAATAGTTCTACTACTTCTCCGCTGAGGCCGACAAAGAATGCCAGGCGCACAGGCAGTGGCGGTTCACTGGGCAGCATGACGTCTTTCGGCTCTGTCTGCGGCTTCGCTCCATGCGCCAGAGCGATCGCAAAATCCCCATCGACATCATCTGAATTCAGCGCAAAGTGAGGGATCATGGCGTCTGCCTCCGGATCACCGTCTCCTTTAGCAAAAAACTCGATCCGACTGCCGCCGACGTCGATCATGGCCGCTGTCGGAGCTTCCGGCGGCCAGGCACGTAAGAATTTGGCGCCTAATGCTTCATAAAAAGAGATCGCCTCTTTCAGATCTCTGACATTGACTGCTACATGATGAAATCCACTGCGTACTGCCATGGCTCGTTCCTCCTTTTTCAGCAAAGCCCATTTGAATATATCATATCATTTTTCAGAGGATATTGCCAACAGTTTCTTTGAGATGATCATTTGCTCCCTTGTGGTTTTACCGAAACTATACTATAATATCTGTATATCAACACCATCTGGAGGTTTAGTAATGGCTAAGAAAAAGACATTATGGGAAACTTATACTCCGGAACAGCTTGCGGAAGCGCAGGCCTTCTGTGAGGAATACAAAGCATTCATGTCCAACTGCAAAACGGAACGTGAATGTGTGACCGGCATCATCGAACTTGCTGAAGAAAAGGGTTACCGTGATCTTGCGGATCTGTTGGCGGAAGGCGCCGAGCTCAAGGCGGGCGACAAGATCTACATCAACAACCGCGGCAAGATGCTCATGCTGGTCCAGCTGGGCAAAGGCACGTTCAATGATCATATCAACATCCTGGGCGGCCACATCGACAGCCCGCGCATCGACCTGAAGCCCACCCCGCTGTACGAGGACAATGGTTTTGCCATGTTCAAGACGCACTATTATGGTGGCATCAAAAAGTATCAGTGGCTGGCACTGCCCCTGGCTTTGCACGGAGTGATCGCCAAGAAAGACGGCCGCAGCATCAAGGTCGTCATCGGCGAGGATCCGTCCGATCCAGTCCTGGGCATCACCGATCTGCTGCCGCATTTCGATAAAGACATGCGCACCAAGCCCATCGGCACCGCGTTCACCGGCGAAGATCTGAATGTCAGCGTCGGCAGCATCCCCTACGTGACTGAAGACGAAGAGGAAGCCAAGGATATTTCCGAGGCGATACGCAAGAACGTCCTCAACATCCTGAAGGATAAATATGATTTTGATGAGGAGGACTTCCTTTCTTCTGAATTCGAGATCGTTCCGGCTGGTGCCGCGCGCGACTATGGTATCGACCGCAGCATGATCATGGCCTATGGCCACGACGATCGCATCTGCTCCTACACTTCCGCCATGGCACAGTTGGCTTTTGCTGACACCGTGACCGAGCGTACGCTGGTCTCTCTGCTTGTAGATAAGGAAGAGATCGGCAGCGTCGGCGCGACTGGTATGCAGTCCCGCTTCTTCGAGAATGCCATCGCTGAGATCATGAACCTGACCGGTGAGTATTCCGAGCTGAACATGCGCCGCATCCTGAGCACCGCCAAGATGCTTTCTTCTGACGTTACCAACGGTTTCGATCCGAACTATGCTTCCATCCACGACCGCACCAACGCTCCGTTCTTCGCTTTCGGCCCGACCCTGCATAAGTATACCGGCGGCGGCGGAAAAGGCGGTTCCAACGATGCATCTCCGGAATTCATCGCTGAGATCCGCAAGATCTACGATGACAACGAGATCCGTTTCCAGCTGGCAGAACTGGGCAAAGTCGATGGCGGCGGCGGTGGCACCATCGCCTACATCATGGGCAACTACAACATGGACGTCATCGATCTGGGCATTCCGGTCCACAGCATGCACGCACCGTGGGAGACCGCTTCCAAGGTCGACATCTACGAAGCGTACCGTGCCTATAAGGCATTCCTGGAATTCATTTAATTAATACATAAAGGAGGCTCTACCCCCATGACGGAACAAGAAAGAATGAAAGCCGGCTACATGTGGCTGGACGATGCAGAAAACATGGCGATCCAGGACCGCGCAAGAGGTCTGGTCGAGAAATTCAACAACCTGCCCGCGGATGCGAATAAGGAGCGTCATGACCTTTGCAAGGAACTGTTTGGCGAGTGCGGCGATCATGTCTGGATCGTACCTCCGTTCAAGGTAACGACCGGCGTCTACACCTCCATCGGCGATGGTTGCTATTTCAATATGGGCGCTACCATCATCGATGACTGGAAAGTCACCATCGGCAACTATGTCATGTTCGGTCCGAACGTGACGGTCTGCACCACCGGCCATGCGATTTCCCCGAAACACCGTGGTGACGGCATGTATTCATTCCCGATCACCATCAAGGATGGAGCCTGGCTGGGTGCCAATGTAATTGTCATGCCTGGTGTCACCATCGGCAAGAATTCCGTCATCGGCGCCGGCAGCGTCGTTACCAAGGATATCCCGGACAACGTCGTCGCCGTGGGTGTGCCTTGCAAGGTGCTTCGCGAAATCAACGAGCATGATGAGGAGTACTATTTCGGCAATCATCGGTTCGATGAACAGCCGGAGCGAGATCCTGCTGATATGCCCCATCTGGATTTCCTGGAAGATTGATATTGTGTAACTGTATACATATAAGGAAGGACAACGGAAGCGATCTCCGTTGTCCTTTTATTCATACTTTTCAAAGCAGTCTTTTGGGATTTCACGTATAGTTAGCAGTCTTTCCTCAATTCTAACTATTCTACTCTTGCAAGCACATTTCAGAGCTTTTGTTTAGAAACGATAAAGGCGGGAGTCTTCTTCTCTTCAGCAACTCCCGCCTTTTAACGATCATCCATTGGACTGATCCTCCATATTCAATTGTTTTTTCTGGACTGTTTCGCCAGCTATGACTCAGTATCTTTATTCTTCTTTTTGGTGGCTTATTGATTTTGCCTTGCGATATGTCGCTTTACGTGAAATAGCACCTGAGTCTAACTAGCAGGAAGCTTTTACGTCCATGGGTCGTGTCCTCCTGTTTGGGAATTCACTTTCTTTGACAAAACATTCGAACTAAGACATTACACTTGGTGGAGTTTGTGACCCTTCCGGTCTTTTCTCCATTTTTCCCAAACAACGAATAATGTTCAGATACGTTTATATGCTTGTCTATGGCCGAGACCTATGTGGTCTTCTTCGGACCGTCTGGTGATTGATTTGTTTTTCAATCATTACGGTGGAGTCATAGTCAATCATCTACGATCCCACCATTACTCATTGTACATCGGGCGTGTCCTCCTTCTTGCTTTGTTGGCTATATCTTACCATAGATCCCATCTATTGTCAACATGCACAAAGTCGGGATGTTTAACAATGTTTTATTGTTAAATTCGTACAAATCTGCTAATGAAACGTTTTGTTTCTACGGAAAAAGGACGTCACACTATCCTAATGTGACGTCTTTTTGATTTGTAGTTAGTTGTTCACGGACTGGTCTTTGTTCTTGGTTTTCCAGTAATCGAGGGTCTCTTTCAGAGCCTGTTCTTCTTCCGGCGCCAGGCGCTGCCGGCAGACTCCGTTCTCGATGTTCTTGGAATACATATGAGCGCTGTCGCGGCCCTGGACACTGTTCAGCAGATACCCATCATTGTTCTCGTCCAGAAGGACCAGCACGAAGGATAATTCGCCGCCCATGCCTTCGAAAGCATCATAACGCTTCATATAGTGCTTGTACAAACCATGGTTGGCCTTCGTCTCAATGACTTCTTTCGTGTAACGTTTCAGCTGCTGATAATCACGCTCCACCCGGGCGACCTCGTCCATGCACTGTCCAAGTGCCGATTCGATCGACTGTCCATTCTTGCCCTTCATGAAGAACTCATATTTCTCACGCAGATTGTTCGTCTGTGTGATATTGAGGAACAACAGCGCGATGATCAGGACCATCAGTACGAACAGGATCACAACGATCAAGCTCAGATTCTCATAAATAAAGCTTTGCATGCCGCTCCTCCTTTCTTAGATCTCTTCGGAACGGATCGAGCCGAACAGCATCATCAGACGCTCCAGATCCTCTTCAGAATAGTACTCGATCTCGATCTTGCCCTTACGTTTTCCATACTGGACATTGACCTTTGTCCCAAGGATATCGCGGATCTTTTTCTCCACTTCCTGATACTGCGGGATCACCAGGGTTTCTTTTTGCCGGCGCGTCTGCCCCCATACTTTGACTGCTTTCTCCAACTGGCGGACACTCCACCCCTCATCGATGGCCTTTTTAGCCAGTTCTGTCTGTCCTACAGAGACACCCGAGAGCACTTTGGCGTGTCCCGATGACAGGCTGCCTTCCTGCACCCACTGCTGTACCTCCGGTTCCAGCTGCAGCAGACGCAAAGCATTGGCAATACCGGAACGGCTCTTGCCGACCCGCTCTGCGACCGTCTCCTGGGTCATATGATACTCATCCATCAGGCGACGGTAGGCCAACGCTTCTTCAATCGGGTTCAGATCCTGACGCTGGATATTCTCGATCAATGAGATCTCAAAGGCCTTTTCATCTGTTAATTCTTTAACAAGTATCGGTACCTGCGCAAGGCCCGCCAATTTGGCAGCTCTCCATCGACGCTCTCCCGCAATGATCTTATAATACCCCTCACCCCGGTTGACCAGGATCGGCTGCAGGATCCCATACTGGCGGATCGACTGAGCCAATTCCTCCAGCCCTTCCGCATCAAATTCTTTGCGCGGCTGCTCACGATCCGGCTCAACTTCATAAATATCCACAAGTTTCGGCTGATTATCCACAATAATTTGTGGTTCTGGCTTCTTTTCTTCTTTTTTCGGCGCCGGTTTGCTCACTGTCGGTTTTTTCTTTGCCGGCGTCTTCTTTGCCGGTGCTTTTTTTGTTTCCGGCTTCTGGACTACTGGCGCCGTGGTCTCTTCCGGCTCATTCGCAACGGATGGAATGAGTGAATCCAGTCCCTTGCCCAGGCCGCCTCTTCTCTTAACTGCCATATTTATGCTTTCCTCTTCTTTCGATTCCTTTTGATGACTTCCGCCGCTAGATCCCGATAGCTCTCGGCTCCTTTGGATTTCTCATCATAATAGATGATCGGAAGGCCGTAGCTCGGCGCTTCCCCAAGTCGGATATTTCTTGGGATCAAAGTTTCATATACCTGTTCCGGCATATACGTGCGGACTTCTTCCACCACTTGATTACTCAGATTCGTTCGAGGATCATACATCGTGAATACGATCCCTTCGATCTCAATGCGCGGATTCAGGCGTTTCTTGACCAGATTGATCGTATTGATCAGCTGCGTCAGCCCCTCCAGCGCATAATACTCACACTGCAGCGGGACGATCACCGCATCCGCCGCACACAAGGCATTGACCGTCAGCATGCTTAAAGACGGCGGACAGTCGATCACAATATAGTCATACTGATCTCTCACACTCTGTAACGCTTCGTTCAAAAGCATTTCCCGCCGTTCGATCCCGATCAATTCAACTTCAGCCCCGGCCAAGTTCATATTAGCAGGAATAACAGACAACCGGAAATCCTTTAAATACTGTGTACATTCATCAGGCTCAGCCTCTCCCAGCAAAACCTCATAACTAGTACGCAACTGCTTTTCTTTATCTATACCGAATCCACTCGTGGCATTTCCCTGCGGATCCATATCCACCATCAGGACCTTTTTCCGTTTTTCAGCCAGACACGCCGCCAGATTGACCGTTGTCGTAGTCTTACCAACGCCACCCTTTTGATTCGCAACTGCAAAAATAATACCCAATATCTCACCTCAAAATTCATTTTTCAACATTATAACACAAACCTACACCAAAAAAAACCCCAAATGTTCCACGTGGAACAAATAAGCCATGCACAACAAGTGACAGATAAACAGACGAACTGCTTGCAAGTTCGGATGCTTATCTGTCGCTTGTTGTATAGGGCGCATGCCCGCATGAGCTCGCGCAGCGAGCGAATGGCATGGCTTACCATGCACGCCAAAAACAATAGCAGACAAATCGCTTGCGAATTTGGATGCTAATGAGTGCGAGTGTGTATAGGGCGCATGCCCTACATGAGCTCACGAAGTGAGCGAATGGTATGGCTCATGCTCGACAATCAGAACAGACGCAAGTTCGGATGCTTATCTGACACTTGTTTTATAGGGCGCATGCCCGCATGAACTCACGAAGTGAGCGTATGGCATGGCTTGCACAATAAAGATGAGGCTGCATTTGCAGCCTCTCTAGAAGTTAGTAATCACAGTCAATGCGTTTTTATGGACCTTGATCTCTAGTGGAAGCTGCGGACCGCTTTCGCCATCAATGTCAGCCTCTTTCAAAGATTCAGAAATATCATCGGATGATATTTTATAGTAGTCTGATTTCAAATGCAGCACATGTTTGTCTTTTAAGTGTTTTTTCTTCATTAATTTGACTAACACAGTCGCTAAGACAGGTAAAGCAGCTTTTTTGATGCCAACAAAATCAAATTGACCATCAGCCAGATCTGTCCCTGGTGCCATGCGAATACCAGCCGCAGAGTCAGAATTCATGACTACAAACAACAAAAACTCATCAGTATACGTCTTTCCATCAGCTTCTATGGTTAAATGAAACGGTTTAAATGACTTTAATTGGGTAATTCCTGTCGTATAGTATGGTAGTCTTCCAAAAATATGCTTTAGATCCGCATTCGTGTTTTGTGAGACATTTGTAAATAATCCAGCGCCGCATACATTGATAAAATACTGTCCGTTTGCCTCTCCAACATCGACGGTTTGCATTTGCAGCTTAGCTATGGCCTTATATACTTCCTCAATTGGTAGATTCAGGCCGACAGCTTTGGCGAAATCATTGCCAGTTCCTATTGGGATCACACCTAAAGGAGGTTTGATTTCGCTTCGCATGATCGCATTGACGACTTCATTGAATGTACCATCACCACCAGCGACAAAAATAGCTTTAACATCTGAAAGATCTCGATTGTTCAGGTATTCTGTCATTTTTCCAAGTCCGGGACTTCTAAAAATCTCGACAGCATACCCTAAACTGTTAAAAACCTTAATAAAACCATCCAGCTTGTTATTAAAGGAAGCGTCTCCGGCTGTAGAATTATATAAAAGCAGAATTCTTTCCATTCTGTTACCTCCTTTACTGGGTGAATTTGATAATTAGTGTGATATCACGCATAGCAAGCCATGCCATTCGCTCGCTACGCGAGCTCATGCGGGCATGCGCCCTATACAACAAGAAGTAAATGAGCGTCTGAACCTGCAAGCAGCTTCATACGTTCATTTGCTTCTTGTTGTGCATGGCTTATTTGTTCCACGTGGAACATTTTTGTTTTACATTCTTTCGGGGGCTTTTACGCCGATCAGGCTTAACCCTGTTTTGAGAATATATGCTACCATCTTTGTAAGATACAAGCGAGCAAAGCGGGTTTCCGCATCTTCCGCGTTCAAAATAGAGTTTTCATGATAGAACTTGTTATAGGCAGTGGCAACAGCTACCGTATAACGAGTAATAATGTACGGCTCGTATTTTTTCGCTGCTTCGCGAACACGATTCGGGAAATCTTCGATCAGTTTGATGATTTCCTGCGCATATTCGTCCGTTAGTTTGCTTGCGTCCGGTACTTTTTTCTCCAGTTTGCCGGCTTTCCTCAGAACACTGGAGCAGCGAGCAAAAGTATACTGTACATAAGGACCCGTTTCGCCATCGAAATTCAGAACATTGTCCCAGGAGAACGTTACGTCTTTGATGCGGTTGTTGAAAAGATCGTGGAAAACGACGGCACCGACGCCGACCTGCTGGGCTACTTCTTCAAGATTCTCAAGATCCGGATTCTTTTCATTCATGATATCGCGGGTCTTTGCGATCGCCTCATTCAGCAGATCCTCAAGGAAGATCACGTTGCCTTCGCGGGTGGAAAGCTTGCCTTCTTCCAGAGAGACGTATCCATAAGGAATATGGACCAGGTCTGCGTACCAGTCGTAACCCATCAATTCAATGACCTTGAAGACCTGGGAGAAGTGCAGGATCTGCTCTGTGGCGGTCACATACAGGCATTTCGCGAAATCATATGTGTTTTTACGATAGATCGCGGCCGCAATATCGCGCGTGGCATAGATCGAACTGCCGTCACTCTTCAAAACAAGGCACGGTGGCATATTGAATTCGGACAGATCGACGACCTGTGCCCCTTCACTTTCCTTCAAAAGGCCTTTTTCGCGGAGGAGGGCGATCGGCGCGTCCATTTTATCCCGGTAGAAGCTCTCCCCATTATATGAATCAAACTGTACGTCCAGCAGATCGTATACACGGGAAACTTCTTTCAGGCTGATATCCACGAAACGCTGCCACAGGGACAGGATCTCCTCGTCATTGTTCTCCATACGTGTGAAGGCAGCGCGCGCCTCATCATCCAGAGAGGGATCTTTCTTGGCTTCCTCATGGAAGCGTACGTACAGATCCATCAAACCACGAACGCCGCGTGCGTCCACAGTCTCCGGATCGCCCCATTTCTGATAGGCGACGGCCATTTTACCAAACTGCGTGCCCCAGTCACCCAGATGATTGACACTGATCGTGTTGTATCCCAGGAACTCGTGCAGTTTCTTGATGGAATTGCCGATGACGGTGGTCCGAAGATGGCCGATGTGGAAGGGCTTGGCCACATTGATGGAAGAGTAGTCCAGCACGATGTTTTTGCGCGTTCCATCTTCGCGGATGCCTTCTGTACCGGAGCCATACTGATCCGCTTCCATGAAGTCACGGATCACGGACTGGGCCCAGTGTTCCTTATCGATGAAGACGTTGACGTAGGGACCGACGGCTTCCACCTTCTCAAACAAAGGGTTGTCCTTAAGCTTTTCGGCGATCTCCGGTGCGATCATAGCCGGGGCCTTACGAAAAGCTTTAGCCAGGCGGAAGCACGGGAAAGCAAAATCACCCATGGTTTTTTCCTTAGGGATCTCTATTCCTGCACGGATCTGATCCTCCGGAAGATCGGGGATCGCGGCCAGTAAAGCTTCAGCGAATATATTCTGGATCATTTGTTGCCTCCATTATTACGACATGTGTTGGATTATTGATTCTATATCGAGATTTGTATTATTATAATCGATTCAAAGTTTGCATTCAAGGGCAAAAAAAGCTATAATACAAGAAGATTTACCAAAGAAAGCAGGCAATATGTATGCAAACGATACGACGGGCACAGGAAAAGGACATTCCAGCCATCATGGATCTCCTGTCTCAGGTCCTGATGGTGCATCATCATGGACGTCCGGATCTGTTCAAACCCAATGCAACGAAATACACGGTGGATGAGCTCAAGGAGATCCTTCAGGATGAGGCTCGGCCGATCTTCGGCTTTGCGGATGAAAACGATCATCTGCTCGGCTATGCCTTCTGCGTTCTGGAACAGCACAAGGATCACAACATCCTGACCGATATCAAAACACTGTACATCGATGACATCTGCGTCGATGAGCGGAGCCGCGGGATGCATGTCGGCAAGGCTCTGTACGAATACGTCAAGTCCTATGCCAGATCCATCGGCTGCTACAATGTAACACTCAATGTCTGGTCCTGTAACCCGACCGCTCTGAAGTTCTACGAGAGCCTGGGTCTGGTTCCTTACAAGATCGGCATGGAAACGATACTATAATATAATAGGAAGGAATTGTTGCAAAATGTTAGAATTTCGCTATGATACCCAGATGCTGATCGAAGGTCATGACCTGGATGAGGATGAGATCAACGATTATATCATCGAGCATTTTGAAGGTGACAGTTTATTGGCTGTCGGCGACGAAGATCTGATCAAGATCCACTTCCACACCAACCGTCCCTGGGAGATCCTGGAATACTGTGCTTCTCTTGGTGAGATCTTTGATATCGTAGTAGAGGATATGGACCGCCAGTCCCGCGGACTGCAGGGTTAAAACTCTTCTTCCTGTGTCTCGGCGGCAAAGTCATATACCTTGCGGAAGAAGCGATACATCGGCATCAGGTTGGAAAAAACCTCCAACAAACGCTGCGGCAGATCCTTTTCATAAATGGACGCATCCAAAGAGAATTCCCAGCCCACACTGAAAGACTTTCGGTTATACCAAGGTTCCAACAGGGTACCTTGACGGCCTTTCAGCTTTTTGTACATATCACCATACAGGCGATAGCCGCCGATCGCATCCAGCTTTTGCACCATCTGTGTGAAGCTGGTCGGATCCCGGTCGATCTCTTCGCGGAAGATCTTCATCAACTTAGCATCCTGTTCCCAGATGCCCACGCCATATGAGTAGGAAAACGCCGTGATTTCGAACCAGAAGACAGGTCCTATGGATTTTGTCGTACCTCTCTGGAATGTAAACCACATGTTATCCTGGTAAGGTCCCTTTCCGTAGACGCGCCGCGCGTCCCGGTAGATGCGGGAAATGTGCGGCCAAAGGTCCTCTTCAGGAAAAGTTTTCTGGATCAGATCCAATGTATCCGAAGTCAGTTCTTTAATAGGTCCATGCAGAAAGCGTTCAAAATCCTGCTTATGCTCCAAAAACCAGCTTCGTTCATTGTTGAAGGTGATCCCCATCAAAAACTCTGTCGTTTCTTCTGTAAATCCTTGAAACATGTTGATACCTCAGCTTTATTATGAAGGGAAGTAATTATGCTTTACGATCTTGTTGTAAAAAACCGCAGTTATCGCGGCTATGACCATTCCTATCAGTTTACCCGCGCGCAGCTGGAACACTATGTGGACCTGGCACGTCTGTGCGCATCCAGTGTCAACAAGCAGCCGCTGAAATACTATCTGGCCTGGGAGCCGGAGAAGGTTGCCACGATCCAGGCGGAGACCCGCTGGGCCAGGGCACTGCAGCCTACGATCCTGCCGAGACCCGGCAAGGAACCGACCGCGTTCATCGTCATCTGCCAGGATGATACGTTGGATCCTAACCTGAATCGGTATATGAAGGATATCGGCATCGTTGCGCAGACCATGCTGCTTGGCGCGGTGGAGGAGGGCCTTGGCGGATGTATGATCGGCAACTTTACAGCCGGCAATATCTCCCAGGTGCTGGGACTTGCGGAAAATCTGCATCCTATGCTGGTCGTTGCCTTCGGCAAGCCGGACGAAGAGATCGTTCTGGTGGACGTGCCGGAAGAAGGCAATACCAATTACTATCGTGATACTAACGATACGCATTATGTCCCGAAACGTTCTCTGCAGGATGAACTGATAAATTAAGACGCCCAGCGTGAGCGTCTTACAAAGGTTTTTTACGGATCTGCGCTTGCGGCCGAGGATATCGGTCAGCAAGCGCTTTTTTCTTAGTGAAAACGGCGATGGTATGCTGCTGATCCCCGATGGACACGAGTTCTGTCTTTTCCAGTGCCAAACCTAACGTTTTCATCGCACCAGCTGCCGCTGCAAACTCTTCGTTAAATGTCGGTCCCTTATAGGCCGCGATCCGGCCGTTCATCTTCACAAAACCGGACAGATACTCCAACAGGACGGGCAATGCGGCCACTGCACGTGATGTGACCAGGTCGAACTGCGCACGGAAGACAGGGTCATGCGCTAATTCTTCCGCACGTCCTTGTATTGCCTGCACATTCGTCAGACCAAGAGCAGAAGCCACAGTTTCCAGAAATCGGACTTTCTTCCCCGTCGCATCCATCAGACAAAACTGTGCCTGAGGAAAAGCAATGGCCAGAGCCATTCCGGGAAAGCCCGCACCGGTCCCCACATCCAATATTCTGGCATCATCTGGCACGATACATGCTTTCACACCCGCCAGACTGTCCAGAAAATGCTTATCGATGACTTCTTCCTCATCCGTGATCGCCGTCAGGTTGATCTTCTCGTTCCACTCGACCAACAGTTCATAATATTGAGCGAACTGACCGGCTTGATGTTCTGTCAGATCCAGTCCGAACGCGGCTGCTCCGCGGATCAATCTTTCTGTATTCATAAGACTCCTTTATGCATGCCTGCGCGTTTTTTCAAGCCAGATGATCAACACGGAAATATCTGCCGGGGAAACACCGGAAATGCGGGAAGCCTGCCCAACCGAAGCCGGCCGGATCCGGGACAGTTTTTGGACTGCCTCCGTCCGCAGATTCCCGATCTCCTCATAACGGATATCCTCCGGGATCTTTTTGGATTCCAACTTCTTATACTTTTCCACCTGCGCGATCTGCTTTTCGATGTATCCCGCGTACCGGATCTGGATCTCCACCTGCTCGGTCACGTCCTCCGGCAGATCCGGACGCTCCGGATCGATGGGCCGCAGGGCTTCATAAGACACTTCCGGCCGCTTCAAAAGCTCGGCCAGTGTGGTACCGGAGCTCAGTTCCGTGGAAGAAAGGGAACGCAGCAGATCATTGGCACCGATCGATACATGGACCTGCTGCAGACGAAGGGTCTCGGCCTCGATAGCTGCGATCTTCTCCTGCAATGCCTGATAACGCGCTTCGGAGATCAGACCGACGCGATATCCAGAGGGCGTCAATCGCAGATCTGCGTTGTCCTGCCGCAGCAGCAAGCGATATTCCGCGCGGCTCGTCATCATACGATAAGGTTCATTCGTACCCTTGATGACCAGATCGTCGATCAAAACACCGATGTATCCCTGTGAACGATCGATGATCAGCGGTTCCTCACCCTTGATCTTCAACGCCGCATTGATACCCGCGATCAGACCCTGGGCAGCTGCCTCTTCATAACCGGAACTGCCGTTGAACTGACCCGCACTGAACAGACCGTCGAACCGCTTGATCTCCAGCGTATGCTTCAACTCCAGAGGATCGACGCAATCATACTCGATCGCGTACCCAGTCCGCATGATCTCCACATGTTCCATGCCCGGGATAGTGCGCAGCATGTCCCGCTGCACATCTTCCGGCAGGGAAGAGGACATTCCTTGCACATAATATTCGTTGGTATTCTCGCCTTCCGGCTCCAGGAAGAGTTGATGCCGTTCTTTATCCGCAAAACGCACGACCTTATCCTCAATCGAGGGGCAATACCTGGGTCCAACGCCCTGGATCACACCGCCAAAAAGGGGAGAGCGGTCCAGATTCGCCCGGATGATCTCGTGTGTTTTTTCATTTGTATACGTTAAATAGCAGGAAAGCTGCGGCCTCGCGATCTTTTCTGCCCGGTTCTCAAAAGAGAAAGGTACGATATGCTCGTCACCTTTCTGTTCCTCCATCTTTGAGAAATCCAGAGTCTTCGCATCTACACGGGCCGGCGTACCGGTCTTGAACCGTCTCAGCGGCAGACCTTTCTTCTCAAGCGCTTCCGACAGACCGCCGCTGGCGCTTTGCATGCCGTTCGGCCCCGTGTGCGCCTGGAAATCCCCATGGAAACAGATGGAATTCAGATAGGTGCCGGTGCAGATGATCGCTGCCTTACACGGATGATAAGCGCCGGCCGCGGTAATCACGCCCTGTACCTTGCCATCCTGGATATCGATATCGACAACTTCGCTTTGGCGGATCTTTAGTCCTGGCTGCTCCTCCAGCGTGTGCTTCATCGTCTCCTTGTATCGGAACTTGTCCGCCTGCGCACGCAGTGAATGGACCGCCGGTCCTTTGCCCGTGTTCAGCATGCGGGACTGGATATAGGTCTTGTCGATATTCTTGCCCATCTCCCCGCCCAACGCATCGATCTCACGGACCAGATGGCCCTTCGACGTGCCGCCGATGCTGGGGTTGCAGGGCATCATGGCGATACTGTCCAGATTGACAGCAAACATGATGCAGGACAGCCCCATGCGCGCGACGGCAAGAGCTGCCTCACATCCCGCGTGGCCGCCTCCGATGACTGCTACATCCACACCCTGTTCCAGATACATGTTGATTTCTCCTGATATTTCTTTGCATTACTTTCCTAAACAAAATCTTTTGAAGATCTCGTCGATCACATCGCTCTTCAGCGTTTTTCCGGAGATCTCTCCCAAAGCATCATAGGCATTGGTCAGATCGATCATGATGATATCCTCCGGCATGCCTTCGGTGACCGCTTCTTTTGCGGACGTCAAAGCTTCCAAAGCACGGCGCAGCGCATCTTTCTGGCGCACATTCGTGATCAGCGGCTGGCTGTCCGCCTGCACCGCCCCGGAAAAGAACATCGCACGGATCTTCTCCGACAACGCACGGATCCCGTCACCGGTTCGAGCGCTGACCCAGATCACCGGCGCGTCCTCCGGAAGGAAGGGGGGCCGTGTCCGATCCTCTGTAAGATCGTTTTTATTAATGAGAATAATATACTGTTTTTCCTTAAGGAAATCAAGCATCTCGGAGGGATCCTCCACCGGCTCCATATCATCCAGAGCAGAAGCATCCAGCAGCCACAGTACTAAATCAGCCGATTCCGCAGCTTTCCTGGCCAGGTCCACCCCGATCTTTTCCACCGTATCCGCTGTCTGACGTATGCCGGCGGTATCGATCAAACGCAGCGGTACGCCGTCCAGATCCACGTTTTCCTCGATCACGTCCCGCGTTGTGCCGGCGATCTCGGTCACGATGGCACGTTCCCGCCCCAGGATGCGGTTCATCAAGGAAGATTTTCCCACATTCGGCCGACCGAGGATGACCGTGCGTACGCCTTGATGGATGCGGATCCCGCTGTCCGAAGTGCGGTATAAGTCCTCCAGCCTGACGAGCACGGAAGAAATATCATCCAAAAGCCTGTCATAGGTGACTTCTTCGATATCATACTCCGGGTAATCGATATTCGCTTCGATCAACGTGGTCAGATCCAAGAGCAGACTGCACTGATACTCGATCTCCTTAGCCAAATTGCCCGCCAGCTGCTCGATGGAAGCCCGACGGCTCATTTCCGAAGAAGAAGTGATCAGATCCATGACCGCTTCCGCCTGGGAAAGATCCATCTTACCATTCAAAAACGCCTGCTTGGAGAACTCGCCTCGATCCGCGGGAGAAGCTCCGGCACTGACGACCGTCTCCAGGATCCGCTGCTCTACGAACGGACCGCCGTGGCACTGGATCTCCACCGTATCAATACCGGTATACGTATGAGGTGCACGCATCAGCATGACCAGCACCTGATCGATCGTTTCCTGCACCGCCGGATCCACCACATGACCATAATGGATGGTGTGCGTGTGCGCATCCGCTAATTTCTTGCCGGACGGCGTACGAAAGACTGCATCCGCGATCCCCACCGCTTTGGGTCCGCTGATACGGACGATCCCGATCCCGCCGGTGCCTGGTGCTGTCGCTATAGCAGCGATCGTTCTTTCCTGATCTAACAGTTCCATAACCTGATCCTCTCGATTTAAGAGAAGAAAAACCCGGCCTTTTTCCCGGGTTTTTCGTGCATACGATACTTATCTTCTTCCACGCTTCGGTGTGATGACGACCTTGCGGTACGGCTCTTCACCTTCACTGTGGGTCTCTACGGCAGGATCGTTCTGCAGTGTATAGTGAATGATCCGACGCTCGTAGGGATTCATGGGTTCCAGAACGACCTTATGGCCGGTCTTGCGCACCTTGCGTGCCAGGCTGCGTGCCAGTTTCTCAAGCGTATCCTGACGGCGGGCACGATAATTCTCGGTATCCAGCTTGACGCGGATGTGCTCTGTGGTATCCTTGTTGACGACCATGGTGGTCAGATACTGCAGAGAGTCCAGCGTATTGCCGCGCTTACCGATAATGACGCCCATGCTGCTTTCTTCAGCGGAATCCTCAACATCGATCTCCAGCACGTTATCTTCTGTAAGGCTGGTATTGATGATGGCATCGATCCCCATGGCTTCCAGAACATCCATAAGGAACAGGGCTGCCTTTTTCTCGACGTCGACTTCAGGCGCTTTGACTTCTTCTTTGATTTCCGGCTCATGGGCAGGCTGCGGTTCCGGTTTGACTTCCGGCTGCGGCTTTGCTTCTTCTTCCGGCTCTTTCTGTTCTTTGATCTCACTGATCGTTTCACGGATCGCCGCAAGATCGTTGTAGATCTCTTCTTCTTCCGTGTCCTCTTTCAAGGTGGCGCGGATGCGGGTCATTTTACCAAACAACCCAAGGATACCCTTGCTGCCTTCTTCCAGGACTTCGATATTGACCTGATCGCTCGGGACACCCAACTGGATCAAAGCCTGTGCAATGGCCTCATCCACGGTCTTTCCCGTTGTTTCTACGAAATTCATGTATCAGACCTCCTCGTCAGAAATAACGGTCTCTGCCTCTTTCTGAAGCTCTTCCGCCTTCCTGGCTTCTAACTGCTTACGGATCGCAGCCTGCTTATTGCCTGCCATGGAGCTTTTATTGATCATATCCTGTGCCGTTCCGATCCGTTTTCCGGTCTTCTGGTCGATAGAGGACTTGGCAGCTTCCTTGACCCGTTTCTTTTCTTCGAATTCATCACGACGCTTCAGCGCTTCTTTGTATTCCTCATGATCGATGACTTTATCAAGAGCGACCTGCTGGATCAGCGAGAAGATGTTGCTGGCGACCCAGTATACGCCGATACCCAAAGGCATGCTGACAACGATGACCGCCATCATGATGGGGAATACGATGTTCATGACCTTCATGGACTGCTGCTGCTGTTTTTGCTGATCGCTTTCCGCACCGATCATCTTCTGACGACGGTCGTTGGTCTTCTGCATGAGCCACTGCTGCAGCCATGTGGTACCGCCGGAAAGGAGCGGCCAGATGATGCCGGGCCATCCCCATCCAGGAGCTTCGGAAAGGTTGAATCCGATGAACGCGTTGATGGAAGCCTGCTTCGCCTGCAATGCAGTGAAAGCGGTATCAGAAGAAAGCTTCGTCGCGGCCATGAATTCGGTCCACTGCGTACGTGAAAGATGACTTAAGAAATCAATGACGGAATTGACATTCGTTGCATCGAATTTTCCAATGCCTTTGATGACACCGGAGAAAGATTCCTTCATGATATCAGCATAGCCGTTGACGTTCATTACGGTATCGGCCATGGTGGAATACAGTTTGCCCATCTCCGTCATGTAGAAGGGCAGGTTTCTCAGGATCTCGTACATCGCGAAGAGGATCGGCATCTGGATGATCAGCGGCAGACAGCCGGAGAAGGGCGATGTCTTGTTCTTGGAGTAGAGTTCCTGCATTTCCGCACTCATCCGCTGCCGTGATTCAGGATCGGTCTTTCCTTTATACTTGTCCTGGATCTTGGCGATCTGCGGCTGGATACGTTGCATTTTACGAGAAGAACGCTG
Organism: Clostridiales bacterium; assembly: GCA_024689505.1. Taxonomy (GTDB): domain Bacteria; phylum Bacillota; class Clostridia; order Lachnospirales; family Bianqueaceae; genus RUG159. The sequence goes on along the minus strand of JAILDJ010000032.1, from coordinate 3,276 downwards.
CTGTTTCAAAGACAGCGGCAGGATCAAAGCACGGATGATGAAGGTAAACAGAATGATACTGATTACCATGGAATGGCTGACGGTGAGAGAATATACACCGGCAAAGATCAGATTGACGATCTGACCCAACAGCCAGGCGATAGGTTTTAAAATGAAATTGGACGTCTTTGCAAGAACGATATAATTCAAAACCATCCACCTTTCTTATGTTTACATTGCACCGGTCATGGGACCGGATCATAAAGATCACCCTTATAAAAAGGATGACACCTGAGCAGCCTGCGGATCGCAAGCCAGGAACCTTTGATGGCTCCATACTTTTGAACGGCCTGATATGCATAGACAGAGCAGGTCGGGTAGAACCGACAATGTGGCCTCGAAAGAGGCGAAATATACTTCTGATATACTCTGATCAGTAATAACAATACCCGTTTCATGCCTGATATACCTTCAACCGTTCCGCAAGGCGTCTGATGGAGATCTGCATATCTGTGCTCTTCTTTGTTTTGGATGGGCCCCGCGCGATCCACACATAGTCATATCCATTGGCCAGTGATGGTTCCTGCATGCGGAATCCTTCTTTAATTATGCGTTTGACCCTGCTTCGGACGACACTGTTTCCGATTTTTTTGCTGACCGAGATACCTAAACGTTTCTCGTCAGTGCCGTTCTCCAGAATATACAATACGAGGCAGGCGTCTGCTTTGGATCTTCCGGATCGATAGACCTTGCTGAATTCAAGATTCTTGAGACTTTTAGTCATAGTTGAACTGGTTCATGAAGACTAAAACAGGCCGCATCGTGGTACCCTGAGGCTTCACATACTGCGGCCTGTCTACATTCATAGCTGCGAGATCAAGCGCTTAAAGACTTTCTGCCTTTTCTTCTTCTTGCGGACAGAACAGCACGACCACTGGATGTACGCATTCTTTTACGGAAACCATGTTCTCTCTTGCGCTGCTTAACTTTCGGATTATAAGTAGTATTCACCTGGTACACCTCCTTATTTTAGAGCACTGTTCTTATTATATGCATCGCAAGGCTCTCAGTCAAGCGTTTTTTTCCTTAAAAATAAAGGAAAATCTCATTTGATGAGTTGCAGTTTTTCTTTATTTTTGATATCATATACATACACTTTTCAACAAAATCTGAACAGATATCCACAGTTTTTGTGAATAGTTCTGTGAATATATGTGGATAACACCGATTTTTGGAGGTTTTTTCATGGAATACGATGCTTCATCTGTATATGGAGAAGTCAAGCTTTTATTGAAAGATATGCTCACTGACGTCTCCTATGAAACATGGTTTGAAAACATGAAACCACTGACTGTGGATAACAATGTTCTCATCCTGGAGACCGATCGCGGCTCCATGGGCTGCGATATCATCACTTCACGTTTCACGGATCATATCCTGCAATGCTTCCAGCGTTTGGACTATACCGATCTTTCCTTTAAAATTGTGGAGCCTGATTCTTACAAACCAGAGACAAAAAAGGGTAAGGACGAGCTTCTGAACGAGAGGATCCGCGCGGCCAACCTTTTCTCACGTCACACGTTCGATGAGTTCGTCGAAGGGGCCACCAACCGCCTGGCATACGCTGCTTCCATCGCGGTCGCGGAAATGCCCGGAGGCCAGTACAATCCATTGTTCATCTGGGGTTCTTCCGGTCTTGGAAAAACACACTTGATGCACGCCATCGGCAATCACATCCTGCAGACCGATCCTGAAAAGAAAGTGCTGTATGTGACCTGTGAAACTTTCACGAACGAGCTGGTCGCTTCCATCCAGAAACATTCGCAGCAGCAGTTCCGTGATAAATACCGTCAAGTGGATGTGCTTCTGATCGATGATATCCAGTTCATCGGTGGTAAGACTGAAACGCAGGAGGAATTTTTTCACACTTTCAACTCTTTGAAAGAAGCTGGCAAGCAGATCGTCATTTCCGGTGACCGTCCGCCTGAAGAGATCGATCGTCTGGCAGAACGTCTGCTCACCCGTTTCCGTTGGGGCATGATCGCCGACATCAAGATCCCGGATTATGAAACCCGACTGGCCATCCTGCAGAAAAAAGTCGACTCAAACATACATAATATATATAAGAAGCCTTTCGACAACAGCGCGCTCAGTTATATCGCAAATCATATCTCTTCCAACATCCGTGAACTGGAAGGCGCGCTGACCCAGGTCGCTGCTTTTTCAAGCCTGCAGTCTTCATCCACCGTCATCGATGAGGCCATCGCAAGAGAAGCTTTGAAAGGCTACGCCACCAATCCTTCCAATCCTATTACGATCTATCGTATCTCCGATGCGGTGTGTGAATACTATCACGTAAGCATGGACGATCTGAAATCCAAAAAACGGAATCAGGAGATCGCCTATCCCCGACAGATCGCCATGTACCTGTGCAGAAACATGACGGATGAATCTTTGAACAGCATCGGTTCTTACTTCGGTGACAGGGATCATACTACAGTTTTGCACGGAATCAACAAAATCAAGGAAGATCTGGAGGGCGGGACCGGTGAAGAACTCAGGCGCCGTCTGGACGATATTCAGAAGTGGATCAAAGGCGAATAAAATGCCCACATTTTTCCGTGGATAACCTGTGGAAACCACCTGCATAAGCAGTGGAAAGATCCAAACGAAAAAATCTGAAAAATGCCCGGTGTGGAAAGTCTTGATAACCGCCTGTTTTATCCAAAGCGAATCCACCAGGTTATCCCGAACGAATTTGGCTTAAAAACAGGGGTTTCAGCTACTTATCCCCGAATCCACAGCCTCTACTACTACTTCTACTAAAAAATAAAATAAATATAGAAATATACTATGTTATCCCGCAGGGAGATCATGAGTGGGGATAACATCCACAATGTGTATTAAACAAGGAGGGAAAACTATGTATCTCATCTGCAATAAAGCGGACTTGATCAAAGGTGTCGGTACCGTATCCAAAGCGGTTTCTGTCAAGACGACGATGCCGATCCTGGAATGCATCTTAATGGAAGCTTCCGGCGGAGAACTTACACTGGTCGGAAATGATATGGATCTGGGTATCCAGACGACCATCGAAGCACGAATCAAAGAAGAAGGACTGATCGCAGTCAATGCGAAGCTGTTCTCGGAGATCATCCGCAAACTGCCGGATGATGATGTATATATCGAGACCAACGATCGTTCCGGTATCACCATCCGCTGCGCAAAATCCAAATTTACGGTACCCGGACAGGATGGAACACAGTTCCCGGCACTGCCCAAGGTCGAAAGTGAAAA
>JAILDJ010000025.1 GCA_024689505.1 Clostridiales bacterium | reverse complement strand
ATGCATTATAACTATTAGCAAAGTGCATTGTAATCTGTTATTCTATGTCTGTAAAATATAAGCGGAGGCATATAATGAAGAAAATATATGCGGTGATCGTACTTGCAGCCATGGTCCTGGCTGTTCCCGGATGCCAAAAAGCAGCGTCCAATGATCCAAGTGAAATGAGTCAGAAGGAAGAACCTGCCAGCAGTCAGGAAGGATCCTCAGATAACGAATCCCATGTGACCAGCAGCGAAGACCAGGAAATCTTTGACCAGCCGTCAGAGGATGTTATGGTGGATGATCAGATGAATGAACAGAAAGCAGAAAGTGAGGAGACAGAAGCGGTGTTGCAATTGATGATCGGAGAGACTGCGGTGGAAGTGGCATGGGAGGACAATACCTCTGTTGCGGCGCTAATGGAAATGGCAAGGGAAAGCCCCCTCACCATACAGATGTCCATGTACGGTGGCTTTGAGCAGGTTGGCGCGATCGGTACGAGTCTTCCGAAAGATGATGTGCAGACCACTACAGAAGCGGGTGACATCGTACTTTATTCAGGGGATCAGATCGTCGTTTTCTACGGCTCCAATTCCTGGGCATACACGAGACTGGGAAAGATCACGGATCAGACCGCTTCTGATTTGAAAGGCCTTTTGAGCAACGGAGACGTAACGATCACGATCTTTGTGCGCTGAACAAGAAGAGGTATTCATGAACAAAAAGCTTCAAAAACCGATTGTATTGTTTTTGATCCTGTGTCTTGGGTCCGTGCTTGTGACCGGATGCAGGAATACCGCGACCCAACCGAAGGCGGAAACAAAGGAAACTTCGGAACCGTCGGTGAAGGTCCCGGATGTTCCGGAAGTGGAGCAGGAAGCGCAGGGCGAAGGTCCTGTCGTGTATTTTACTTCCGATATTACGGCCGATGGTCTTGTAAAGCTGTATGAGTCGCTCGGCTGGACACCGACCGGCAACGTGGCGGTCAAAATCTCTACCGGAGAACCGCCTGCCAGCAATTATCTGCGGCCGGAACTGATCGGTGATCTGGTGCAGATGCTGGACGGAACGATCGTGGAGTGTAACACTGCTTACGGTGGATCGCGGTCCAGTGCTGCCATGCACAAGCAGGTCGCCGAGGATCATGGATTTACCGCGATCGCGCCGTTTGACTTGATGGACGAGGAGGGCGAGATCGAGTGGCCCGTAGCGGGTGGAATGCGTCTTGACCGTATCATTGTCGGCAGTCATGCGGAAAACTATCAGGACTGGGTGATCCTTTCCCATTACAAAGGCCATCAGATGGCGGGCTTCGGAGGCGCGATCAAAAACGTAGGGATCGGGGCGTCTTCCGCGAGCGGGAAGGTGCTGGTGCATTCGGCGGGAACGAGAACGTCCGGCAGCATCATGTACAGCGATCAGGATGCATGGCTGGAAGCGCTTGCTGAGATGGTGGACGGTTTCGTGGATCACGTCGGGACGGAGCATATCATCTATATCAACGTGATGAACCGTTTGTCTGTGGACTGCGATTGCGATGGTCATCCGGCAGAACCGGACATCCATGATATCGGGATCCTCGCATCGACGGATCCCGTGGCGCTGGACCAGGCGTGTTATGATCTTGTGGCGCAGGCAGAGGGCAATGAGGCGCTGATGCGTCGGATCGAACGGCAGCATGGGCTGCACACCCTGGAGCATGCGGAAGAGATCGGCCTGGGCAGCAGAACATATCAGTTGGTAGACATCGATGAGTGAAGCCTTTTCGATCCTGCGCAGGGAGTTCATTTATATTTGGTACTATTTCGATATCCAGTTCCGGCAGATCTTCTGGTACTGGGTCATCGGCATGGTGATCGGCTCCTTCATCTCCGTTTTTGCGAAGGACAGGATCCATGGACTCTTTACCGGCATACAGAAGAAAAAGTGGGGCGTGGTGGGTATCGTTCCGGCCTGCCTCCTGGGCATTGCTTCGCCGCTTTGCATGTATGGGACCATCCCGATCGCGGCATCCTTCAGAAAGCAGGGTATGCGGGAGGACTGGCTTGCCGCCTTCATGATGGCTTCCATCCTTCTGAATCCGCAGCTGATCATCTACAGCGCTGCCCTTGGGATCACCGCCCTGACGGTGCGGATCATCACCTGTTTTCTGTGCGGTATCTGCGCGGGACTCGTGATCCATTTCGTATATAAGGACAAAGAATTCTTTGATTTCAGAGGATTTTCGGAGCGAGAAAGCCATGATACGCATCCCAACCTGCTGGTCCGCTATCTTTTGAATCTGTGGAGGAACGTGAAGGCGACCGGCTTGTATTTCCTTTTCGGCATCCTGCTGTCGGCGCTGCTCCAGCGGTATGTACCACAGGATCTGATGGTACGTGTGTTTGGCGGAAATGAGGCTTGGGGCGTGTTGATGGCGGCGACCATCGGTGTACCGCTGTATGCCTGCGGTGGTGGGACGATCCCGTTGCTGCGCAGCTGGCTTGCGGAAGGCTTGAGCCTTGGAAGTGCCGCGGCGTTCATGGTCACCGGCCCTGCGACCAAGATCACAAACCTTGGTGCTTTGAAGATCGTGATAGGGGTGAAGCGGTTCATCCTGTACCTGATCTTCGTTATGTTATATGCCCTGATCAGCGGTCTGTTGATCGACTTGATTCTTTGATGCCCTTCGCAGGAGGGCATTTTCTTTTGCTTGTAACAGGAAAGTAATATTCATTTCGTAAAGTTATGCTAAAAACCATAAAAATCACCCTTGACACAGATTGACAAGGGTGATATAGTAGTAAATTGCATTATAGTGGATAATTAGCCATTTATGGCCGTTTGACGGTCATAGTGTACCACATTGTCATGCGTTTTGCAATATAAACTTCAAGGAGTGAAACATTCTTATGGAAAAAAACCGTATCCACACACAACCGTATGGAAACCGGATCCGCATGTCCTTCGCCAGAGAGAAATCTGTTCTGGAAATGCCCAATCTGCTGGACGTCCAGAAGGATTCCTACAACTGGTTCATCGATGAAGGCCTGCGGGAAGTATTTGAGGATATCAATCCGATCGTGGATTTCAGCGGCAACCTGTCTCTGGAATTCGTGGATTTCAACTTAAAGAGCACGCCGAAATACTCCATCCAGGAAGCGAAAGAGCGTGACGCGACGTATTCCGCCCCCTTGAAGGTCAAAGTACGCCTGACAAATGGTGAGACCGGCGAAGTACAGGAGCACGAAGTCTTTATGGGCGATTTCCCGCTCATGACCGAGACCGGTACGTTCGTCATCAACGGTGCTGAGCGAGTCATCGTTTCTCAGCTGGTCCGTTCTCCCGGCATCTACTATGCCCGCACCATCGATAAGACCGGTAAGAATCTGTATTCTTCCACCGTCATCCCGAACCGCGGCGCATGGCTGGAGTATGAGACGGATTCTAATGATATTTTCTACGTCCGTGTCGACCGTAACCGCAAACTGCCGGTCACGGTGCTGATCCGCGCTCTGGGTGTCGGTACCGATGCCGAGATCCGCGAAATGTTTGGTGAGGATCCCAAGCTTCTGGCAACACTGGAGCGTGACACCACCCGTACGGTGGAAGAAGGTCTGATGGAGATCTATCGCCGCCTGCGTCCGGGTGAGCCGCCTACGGTCGAGAGTTCCAAGAGTCTGCTGTACGGCATGTTCTACGACAGCCGCCGCTACAATCTGGCGCGTGTCGGCCGTTATAAGTTCAACAAGAAGCTCATGCTGCACAACCGCATCGTGGGCTGCGTCCTGATGGAAGATGTCGTCAATCAGGCGACCGGCGAGCTTTTGGCTTCCGCCGGCGAAGTGCTGACAGAGCAGCTGTGCGACGATATCCAGAACGCCGGCATCCCGTATGTCATCGTCAATCGGGAAGAGACGCCCGTCAAGATCCTCAGCAACCTGATGGTCGACATCAAGACCCATCTGGATCTGACCGACGAGCAGCTCAAGGCCTGCAATATCGGCGAGCTGGTCTATTTCCCGGTCCTGGAAGAGATCCTGGAAGCGGATCTTTCCGGCGATGAACTGCTGGAGACTCTGAAGAAAGAGTCCTATCGTCTGATCCCGCGTCATATCACATTCGAGGATATCATGGCGTCGATCAACTACAATATGCACCTGGATTACGGCATCGGCAATGTCGATGATATCGACCATCTGGGCAACCGCCGCATCCGCTGCGTCGGCGAACTGCTGCAGAACCAGTTCCGCATCGGTCTGGCCCGCCTGGAGCGTGTCGTACGCGAGCGTATGACCACACAGGATCTGGACGATGTCACGCCGCAGGCGCTGATCAACATCCGTCCGGTAACGGCTGCTGTCAAGGAGTTCTTCGGAAGCTCCCAGCTGTCTCAGTTCATGGATCAGAACAACCCGCTGGCCGAGCTTACCCACAAGCGCCGTCTGTCCGCGCTGGGTCCCGGCGGTCTGTCCCGTGACCGTGCCGGTTTCGAAGTCCGTGACGTACATCATTCTCATTATGGACGTATGTGCCCCATCGAGACACCTGAAGGCCCGAACATCGGTCTGATCAACTCTCTGGCGACGTATGCCCGCATCAACCGTTACGGTTTCATCGAATCCCCCTATCGTAAGATCGACAAATCCGGCGACGCGCCTGTCGTTACGGAGGATGTCATTTATATCACTGCCGACGAGGAAGAGAAGTACCGCGTCGCGCAGGCGAACGAGCCGCTGGATGAGCAGGGCCATTTCCTGCACAGTCGTGTTACCGGCCGTTTCGGCGAGGACAACATCGAGCTCGAACCCGAGCGCATGGATCTGATGGACGTGTCTCCGCGCCAGGTCTTCTCTGTCGCGACCACGCTCATCCCGTTCCTGGAGAACGATGACGCGCATCGTGCCCTGATGGGCTCCAACATGCAGCGTCAGGCAGTCCCCCTGTTGGTAACGGAGAAGCCGATCGTCGGTACCGGTATGGAATACAAGGCGGCTATGGACTCCGGTTCCTGCATCATCGCGAAGCGCTCCGGTACGGTCGAGTCCGTCTCCGCCGTCAAGATCCGCGTGCGTGCCGATGAAGACGGTACCGTGGATGTCTATGAACTGCTGAAATTCCAGCGTCAGAACCAGAGCACCTGCTTCAATCAGCGCCCGGTGGTCAACAAGGGTCAGCATGTAGAAGCGGGCGAAGCCATTGCCGATGGTCCTTCCACCGATGAGGGCGAGCTGGCTCTGGGTAAGAATCCGCTCATCGGATTCATGACCTGGGAAGGTTACAACTACGAGGATGCGGTATTGCTGAGTGAGCGTCTGGTCGCTGAGGATATCTACACCTCCGTACATATCGAAGAATACGAGACTGAAGCCCGTGAGACCAAGCTGGGTCCGGAAGAGATCACGCGCGACATCCCGAACGTTGGTGAAGATGCGCTGAAGGATCTGGACGAGCGCGGTATCATCCGCATCGGTGCCGAAGTCCACGCCGGCGACATCCTGGTCGGCAAGGTCACTCCTAAGGGCGAGACCGAGCTGACGGCGGAAGAGCGCCTGCTGCGCGCCATCTTTGGTGAGAAGGCCCGTGAGGTCCGCGATACCTCCCTGCGCGTCCCGCATGGTGAAGAAGGTATCATCGTCGAGGTCAAGATCTTCACCCGTGAGAACGGCGACGAGATGAACCCCGGCGTCAACGAGCTGGTCCGTGTATATATCGCGCATAAGCGCAAGATCTCCGTCGGTGATAAGATGGCAGGCCGTCATGGTAACAAGGGTGTCGTATCCCGCGTGCTGCCTGTGGAGGATATGCCGTTCCTGCCGAATGGCCGTCCGCTGGATATCGTTCTGAATCCTCTGGGCGTTCCCTCCCGTATGAACCTGGGACAGGTCCTGGAAGTGCATCTGGGTCTGGCCGCTAAGGTCCTGGGCATGAACATCGCTACACCGGTCTTCGACGGCGCTACGCAGGACGACATCATGGAGTGCCTGCAGATGGCAGATGATTACGTCAACACGCCGTGGGAAGATTTTAAAAAGAAATATAAGAAACAGTTGGATCCGGATGTACTGGAATTCCTGGAGGACAACCAGGACCACCGTGAAGAGTGGGCCGGTGTTCCGATCAGCACCGATGGCAAGATGATCCTGCGCGATGGCCGCACGGGTGAGCCGTTCGACAATCATGTCACGGTCGGCTACATGTACTACATGAAGCTGCATCACCTGGTCGACGACAAGATCCATGCACGTTCCACCGGTCCGTATGCACTGGTCACGCAGCAGCCTCTGGGCGGCAAAGCGCAGTTCGGCGGACAGCGTTTCGGTGAAATGGAAGTCTGGGCTCTGGAAGCGTACGGCGCTGCCTACACGCTGCAGGAGATCCTGACGGTCAAGTCCGACGATATCGTAGGCCGTGTCAAGACGTACGAAGCGATCGTCAAGGGCGAGAACATTCCGCCGGCGGGCGTTCCGGAATCCTTCAAGGTTTTGCTTAAAGAACTGCAGTCCCTGGGTCTGGACATGCGTGTCCTGACCGAAGACCGCCGCGAGGTCATCATCGCGGAGGATCTGGACGATGACGGCGAACCCATCAACGTCAACATGGAAGGTCTGGAAGACGGCGTCCTGCCGTCCGGCGATTATGACAATACGACGGACGACAGCTACACTGTCGAAGACGAAGAAGATGACGAGCTGGATCTGGATGATGATGTACCGTACACGCTGGAAGATGCGGGCTTCTCGATTTCTGATCCGGATTCGATGGATGATTCCATCTTTGAATAAGAAAGGGGTATTCGATGGCTGTCAATACAAGCAATAAAACCATTCAGTTCGATGCCATTAAGATCGGCCTGGCGTCTCCGGACAAGATCCGGGAATGGTCCCACGGTGAAGTCAAAAAGCCGGAGACCATCAACTACAGGACGCTGAAGCCCGAGCGCGACGGATTGTTCTGCGAGCGTATCTTTGGCCCGAACAAGGACTGGGAATGCCACTGTGGAAAATATAAGCGCATCCGGTATAAGGGCGTTATCTGCGACCGCTGCGGCGTCGAAGTCACCAAGTCGAAGGTCCGCCGCGAGCGTATGGGCCACATCGAACTGGCTGCCCCGGTATCCCATATCTGGTACTTCAAGGGAATCCCGAGCCGCATGGGTCTGATCCTCGACATCGCCCCGCGCGCACTTGAAAAAGTATTATATTTCGCTTCCTACATCGTTCTGGAAGCCGAGCCGCAGACCGGTCTGATCGTCAAGCAGCTGCTGAGCGAGAAAGAATACCGGGAAGCGTATGACAAATGGCCGGGCCAGTTCCGTGCTGGCATGGGTGCGGAAGCCATCCAGGAACTTCTCAGAAGCATCGATCTTGAAAAAGATACCGAGGAACTGAAGAAGGAAATGGCCAACTCCAACGGCCAGAAGAAGGTCAAGATCATCAAGCGTCTGGAAGTCATGGAAAGCTTCCTGACCTCCGGCAACCGTCCAGAGTGGATGGTCATGGACGTGATCCCGGTCATTCCGCCGGATCTGCGTCCTATGGTACAGCTGGACGGCGGCCGCTTCGCGACCTCCGATATGAACGATCTGTACCGCCGTGTCATCAACCGTAACAACCGTCTGCGTCGCCTGCTGAGCCTTGGCGCTCCGGACATCATCGTCCGCAACGAGAAGCGTATGCTGCAGGAAGCGGTCGATGCGCTGATCGATAACGGCCGCCGCGGCCGTCCGGTCACGGGTCCGGGCAACCGTGCCTTGAAGTCCCTGTCCGATATGCTGCGCGGTAAGCAGGGACGTTTCCGTCAGAACCTGCTGGGCAAACGTGTCGACTATTCCGGCCGTTCCGTTATCGTCGTCGGTCCCGAACTGAAGATCTATCAGTGCGGTCTGCCGAAAGAAATGGCGATCGAGCTGTTCAAGCCCTTCGTCATGAAGAAACTGACGGAAAACAATCAGGCACATAATATCAAGTCCGCGAAGCGCATGGTCGAGCGTGTACAGCCCGAGGTCTGGGACGTACTCGATGATGTCATCCGTGAGCATCCGGTCATGCTGAACCGTGCTCCTACACTGCATCGTCTGGGTATCCAGGCGTTCGAGCCGGTCCTGGTCGAAGGCAAGGCCATCAAACTGCATCCGCTGGTCTGCGCCGCGTTCAATGCCGATTTCGATGGTGACCAGATGGCCGTCCATGTACCGTTGTCCGTGGAAGCACAGGCGGAGTGCCGTTTCATGCTGCTGTCCACCAACAACCTGCTGAAACCGTCCGATGGTTCTCCTGTGGCAGTACCTTCTCAGGATATGGTCCTGGGTATCTACTATCTGACCCAGGAAAAGAGTTCCGATATCGGATCCGGCAGAAACTTCAAAGATAAAAACGAAGCCATCATGGCTTATGAGAATCAGGAATTGACACTGCATTCCACGATCCGCGTCCGCCGTACGGTCGAGTTTGAACGTACCGATGCCGATGGGCAGATCGTCAAGGACAGTGTGTCCGGTATGATCGACACCACTGTCGGCCGTATCATCCTGAATGAGAAAGTCCCGCAGAACCTGGGGTACGTGGAGCGTGATCCGGCGCGTCCGGAGACGCTGCTTCCCTATGAGATCGGTTTCCAGATGGGCAAAAAGCAGATCGGCCAGATGCTGCAGCGCTGCATCGACGTGGTCGGTATCACTGCCACGGCCATCATCCTGGACGAGATCAAGGATCTGGGCTTCCATTATTCCACGCGCGGCGCGCTGACCGTCTCCGTTTCCGACATCATCGTTCCGCCGGAGAAGCAGGAGCTTCTGGCGGCGGCCGATAAGGAAGTGGCGACCATCACCCGTAACTTCCGCCGCGGTCTGCTGACCGAGAGCGAGCGTCACGACAGCGTTGTCAAGGCGTGGGAGAAAGTTATCAGCGAGATCACCGACCGTCTGATGGACGGTATGGATGAAGAGAACAACATCTTCATGATGGTCGATTCCGGCGCCCGTGGTTCCAAGGATCAGCTCAAGCAGCTGGCCGGCATGCGCGGCCTGATGGCCAGCCCCACCGGTGAGACCATCGAGCTGCCCATCAAGTCCAACTTCCGTGAAGGTCTGGACGTTCTGGAATACTTCATTTCTTCTCATGGCGGTCGTAAAGGTCTGGCCGATACCGCGCTTCGTACCGCGGACTCCGGTTACCTGACCCGTCGTCTGGTCGATGTTTCCCAGGATATGATCATTCGTTCCATCGATTGCTGCGAAGGCGGGACCGCACCGGAAGGTGTCTGGGTCAGCGCGTTCCTCGATGGAGAAGAAGTCATCGAGTCTTTGGTCGAGCGTATCACCGGCCGTTGGTCGATCGATGAGATCCGCCATCCGGAGACGGGAGAGGTGCTGGTACCTGCCGACACCATGATCACGGGAGCGCAGGCGCGTCAGATCCATGCAGCCGGCATCACCAAGGTGCATATCCGCAATATGCTTTCCTGCCGCGCACGCCTGGGCGTCTGCTCGAAGTGCTACGGCGCGGACATGAGCACCGGCAAGCAGGTCCGCATGGGCGAAGTCGTCGGTATCATCGCGGCACAGTCCATCGGTGAGCCGGGTACCCAGCTGACCATGCGTACCTTCCATACCGGCGGTATCGCGGGTGACGATATCACCCAGGGCCTTCCGCGAGTCCAGGAGCTGTTCGAAGCGCGTAAGCCGAAGGGACTTGCGATCATCGCAGAGTTCGGCGGCGAAGTCACCGAGAACAATACGCTCCGTAAGCGCGAGATCATCATCACCGATCCGGAGACCAAGGAATCCAAGACCTATCTGATTCCGTATGGTGCGTCTCTGAAGGTCAAAGAGGGCGACGTGATCGAGGCCGGCGACGAGCTGACCAAAGGTTCCGTCAACCCGCACGACATCCTGAAGATCAAGGGTCTGGTCGCGGCGCAGAACTATCTGATCCGTGAAGTCCAGCGCGTCTATCGTCTGCAGGGTGTTGATATCAACGATAAACACGTCGAGATCATCGTCCGTCAGATGCTCAAGCGCATCAAGATCGAGGACAATGGCGACACCGATATGCTGCCGGGCTCCCTGGTCGATTATCTCGAATTCGAAGAGAAGAACAAGATCGCCGAAGAAGCGGGCCTCATGCCTGCAACAGGCGAGCGTATCCTGCTGGGTATCACCAAGGCTTCTCTGGCGACAGAATCCTTCCTGTCCGCGGCTTCCTTCCAGGAGACCACCCGTGTCCTTACGGAAGCGGCCATCAAGGGAAAGATCGATCCGCTGATCGGTCTGAAGGAAAATGTCATCATCGGTAAGCTGATCCCGGCGGGCACCGGTATGAACCAGTACCAGCGTACGCAGTTCGTTCCGAACGGTGAACCGGCCGTACCGGCACCTGAGGAAGAGGTCATCGAGGAGATCATCGAAGAGGAAGTTTCCGAGGACGAGATCTTTGATGACGAGACCATCGTCGAAAGCGCTGTCGATGAGATCGATGACGCGGAAGACGCACAGTTCTAAGCCTATGATTCACGTTTCGTTTCGTGGAAGATGCGCATGATGCGCCGTCGGAAGCGGAACGATTCGTGCATAATCATAATTGACAGGCGTATCGTGGTATGGTATACTACGAAGGCTTGCAAAAAATTCTTAAGACAGGAGGTGCAAATATGCCTACTTTTAACCAGTTGGTAAGAAAGGGACGCGAGGTGTCCGTGAAGAAGTCCACAGCGCCTGCTCTGCAGCGTGGCTGGAACTCTCTGCACAAGAGACCCACAGCGATCTCCTCTCCCCAGAAGCGCGGAGTGTGCACGGCTGTTAAGACCGATACTCCGAAGAAGCCGAACTCGGCTCTTCGTAAGATCGCTCGTGTACGTCTGAGCAATGGTATCGAAGTAACCGCATATATCCCCGGCGAAGGCCACAACCTGCAGGAGCATAGCGTTGTTATGATCCGCGGCGGCCGTGTCAAGGATATGCCCGGTGTTCGTTATCATATCATCCGCGGTACGCTGGATACAGCCGGTGTTGCTAACCGCAAACAGGCTCGTTCCAAGTACGGTGCGAAACGCCCGAAGAAATAATAAGGGCTTCGCAAAATTAAGTAGGAGTTTGTACTGAGATAGAGAGGCTGATCGGTGCCTCATGCAGACACCGGTCAGTGATAAAACGAAGCATTTATCCCTTTCTTCTCGGTGCGAAACACATTAGGTTCATGTGAGTACCTAAGATTTAATTGTTTAATTAAGGAGGGAAGTAATCGTGCCCAGAAGAGGACATATTACAAAAAGAGAAGTTCTGCCCGATCCGGTTTACGGGAGCAAGGTTGTGACCAAGCTGATCAACAACATCATGCTCGATGGTAAAAAGGGTACCGCGCAGAAGATCGTCTACGGCGCTTTCACCCGGATCGGCGAAAAGACCGGTAAAGAGCCGCTGGAAGTCTTCGAGACCGCTATGAACAACATCATGCCGGTCCTTGAAGTTAAGGCAAGACGTGTTGGTGGTGCGACCTACCAGGTTCCTATGGAAGTTCGTCCCGACCGCCGTCAGACACTGGGTCTGCGCTGGCTCACCGCGTTCTCCAGAGCGCGCAGCGAAAAGACCATGGAAGAGCGCCTGGCCAATGAGATCATGGACGCCGCCAACAATACCGGTTCTTCTGTGAAGAGAAAAGAAGATACCCATCGTATGGCAGAGGCGAACAAGGCTTTCGCGCATTTCCGTTTCTGATTGCCTGTTAGTCTATAAAGAGAGGGTTTATAAAGTTGCCAAGAGAATATTCGTTGCATGATACCCGTAACATCGGTATCATGGCACACATCGATGCTGGTAAGACCACGCTGACCGAGCGTATCCTGTACTATACCGGTAAGACCCATAAGATCGGTGATACCCATGAGGGTACCGCGACCATGGACTGGATGGAGCAGGAGCAGGAGCGTGGTATCACCATCACCTCCGCCGCGACCACTTGTTTCTGGAAGGACAACCGTATCAATATCATCGACACTCCCGGTCACGTTGACTTCACAGTCGAAGTCGAGCGTTCCCTGCGCGTCCTTGATGGTGCGGTCGGTGTATTCTGTGCCAAGGGCGGCGTTGAGCCGCAGTCTGAGAACGTATGGCGTCAGGCTGACCAGTATAATGTCCCCCGTATGGCATTCGTCAACAAGATGGATATCATGGGTGCGGACTTCTTCAATGCCGTACAGATGATGAAGGACCGTCTGGGTGCCAACGCGGTGCCCATGCAGCTGCCGATCGGTGCCGAAGATGCATTCAAAGGCGTCATCGACCTGCTGAAAATGAAGGCCTACATCTACAATGATGATCTGGGAGAGGACATCTCCGAGATCGAGATCCCCGAAGATATGCGGGATCAGGCGGAAGAATACCGTCAGAACATGCTCGATTCCATTTGCGAGACCGATGAGGAGCTGATGGAAGCTTACCTCATGGAAGAAGAAGTCACCGAAGAGCAGTTGAAGGCAGCCCTGCGCAAAGCAGTCTGCAACGTAGAGATCATCCCGGTCTTCTGCGGTACTGCGTATCGAAACAAAGGCGTGCAGAAGCTGCTGGATGCCGTCGTCGACTACATGCCGTCTCCGCTGGATGTTCCGGCGATCCAGGGCGTGCTTCCTGATTCAGACGAAGAAGACGTTCGTCATTCTTCTGATGAGGAGCCGTTCTCCGCGCTGGCATTCAAGATCATGACGGATCCCTTTGTTGGTAAACTGGCCTTCTTCCGTGTGTATTCCGGAACATTGCGTTCTGGATCCTATGTACTGAATTCTACCAAGAATAAAAAAGAACGTATCGGCCGTATCCTGCAGATGCATGCGAACAAGCGTCAGGAGATCGAAATGGTCTATTCTGGTGATATCGCTGCCGCGGTCGGTCTGAAGATCACCACCACCGGTGATACACTGTGCGATGAAGAGCATCCGATCATCCTGGAGTCCATGGAATTCCCGGAACCGGTCATCTCTGTTGCCATCGAGCCGAAGACCAAGATCGGTCAGGAAAAGATGGGCATCGCGTTGGGCAAGCTGGCGGAAGAGGATCCGACGTTCAAAACCTACACCAATACTGAGACGGGTCAGACGATCATCTCCGGTATGGGTGAACTGCATCTGGAGATCATCGTAGACCGTCTGCTTCGCGAGTTCAAGGTCGAAGCGAACGTCGGTGCACCGCAGGTCGCTTACAAAGAAGCGCTGACCAAAGCGGTCGATGTCGAAGGAAAATTCGTCCGTCAGTCCGGCGGCCGCGGCCAGTACGGTCACTGTAAAGTCCGTTTCTACCCGACCGATCCGAATGCGGAGAGCACGTACGAGTTCGTCAATGCTACCATCGGCGGTTCCATTCCGAAAGAATACATCCCGGCTGTCGACCAGGGTATCCAGGAAGCCATGCAGGCAGGCAATCTGTCCGGCTATCCGGTCCTGGGCGTCAA
>JAILDJ010000284.1 GCA_024689505.1 Clostridiales bacterium | reverse complement strand
CGCATTGGCGCGGCTGTCGTTGACGCCTTCCGCCAGCGCGTATTCAAATGTGATGCGGCGGTTCGTAGCCCGGACATATGCCCGGCATGCCTCGAGCAGCGCTTCCATCGAGACTCGGTTGGCGATGGGCATCAAGGTCCGGCGTATGCTGTCGTTCGGCGCGTGCAGCGAGATCGCCAACGTGACTGGCGGGGCTTCCTGCGTCCACCGCTGCAGCGGTTCCAGAAGGCCGCAGGTCGAGACCGTCATGTTGCGGTAA
Organism: Clostridiales bacterium; assembly: GCA_024689505.1. Taxonomy (GTDB): domain Bacteria; phylum Bacillota; class Clostridia; order Lachnospirales; family Bianqueaceae; genus RUG159. The sequence goes on along the minus strand of JAILDJ010000284.1, from coordinate 1,763 downwards.
CTCATATTCTGACCTTTCGGCTCATGCAGGATGGTCAGGAACCGCAGCACGTTGTCGTAATTGTCGAACGGTTCTCCGCAGCCCATCACAACGATATGTGAGACCAGGACCTGCTCTTCCCGCTCGATCGCGTAGACCTGCCCCAGCATTTCTCCCGACGTCAGATCCCGCTCCCATCCATCCAGGGTGGAAGCACAGAACTTACAGCCCATCCGGCAGCCGACCTGGGAAGATACGCAGACCGTGTACCCATGCTGATACTGCATCAGCACCGACTCGATCAGGCAGCCGTCCGGCAATTCGAACAGATACTTGACCGTTCCGTCGATCCGCGATCGTTGGACTCCTGCGGTCACAGGCATGGAAAGCGGCATCGTCTGTGCAAGATCCGCGCGCAAGGTCTGCGGCAGATCTGTCATTTCCTCATATGAGGCAACGTGTTTCTGGTGCAGCCAGGCCCAGACCTGACGACCGCGAAAGGCCGGCAGACCCAGGTCTTTCGCCCGTTCCGCCGCTTCCGATTCTGTCAGATCCACCCAAGAGGGTCCTGCTGTCTGCATCTTTACGCGCGTCCTTCCTCTACATTCTTTTTCCATGCGGCCAGATAGAATCCATCCGCTCCCAGCGGTTCCGGAAGCACGATGATCCCATGATGACCATCTTTAATAGTATCACACAAATCCAGGGTTGGCAAATCCTTTTGCGGGTCCTGCGGGGCAAACCGTGGAAAGCTTTCTGAAAACAAAGCCGTTTGTGCCTCGTTCTCTGCAGGCCTCAGTGTGCAGGTGCTGTAGACCAGGCGGCCTCCGGGACGGACGTAGTGCTGCGCTGTTTGCAGCAGCTCCTTCTGCAGCTTCTCCAGCGTCTGATGATCCTCCGCACTGCGGTTTAGTCGGATATCGGGCTTATTGCGCACGATCCCCCAACCGGAACACGGTGCATCCACCAGAACGACGTCGAAGGCTTCGATCCAATCCTGCCGCAACACCGTACCATCCTGCAGGACAGCGTCGATGCAGGTGATACCCATACGTTCTGCCTGCGTGCGGATCCGCTCCACTTTATGATCATAGATATCACAGCTGATGATCTGTCCTTGATCCTGCATCATCTGAGCCATCATCGTCGACTTACCACCCGGGGCGGCACACAGATCCAGCACCTTCATGCCCGGTGCCGCTTGCGTCAGCATCGCGGCAAGAGCAGCGCTTTCATTCTGCACCACGATCCGGCCTTCCGTGATCAGGGGCCAGTGCTTCAGATCAGCACCGGACTTCAGCCGGAACATCCAAGGACACAGGACAGAGGGCGTGATCCCCTCCTGTCCCGGGATCATTTCCAATGCCGTGAGGATCTCCTCCGGCGTATTTTTCAAAGTATTGCACCGTACGGTCAGCGCACTTTCTGTATCGAGCCTGCGGCACAGATCCTCCGCTCGCTCCAGTCCGTACGTATCGATCCACTCCTGCACCAAAACAGCAGGAAGTGCGTACATGACCTGCAGGCGTTCTGCCGGGTCCGAAGGCCATTCTAAGGTCTCCTCCGCCCGCAGTACCGCCCGCAGTACCCCATTGACGAAGCCGGACAGCTGCTGGTAACGGGAATGCTTGACCAGTTCCACGGCTTCATGGATGGCTGCCCGGTCCGGGATGCGGTCGTCATAAAACACCTGTGCGGCCGCCACTTCCAACGTGGCGGCAATATAGGGTTTCATCGTACGAAGCGGCCGTTTTGCTACCCGATCGATCCGGTAGGCGATGGCA
>JAILDJ010000283.1 GCA_024689505.1 Clostridiales bacterium | reverse complement strand
CGCATTGGCGCGGCTGTCGTTGACGCCTTCCGCCAGCGCGTATTCAAATGTGATGCGGCGGTTCGTAGCCCGGACATATGCCCGGCATGCCTCGAGCAGCGCTTCCATCGAGACTCGGTTGGCGATGGGCATCAAGGTCCGACGAATACTGTCGTTCGGCGCGTGCAACGAGATCGCCAGCGTGACGGGCGGTGCTTCCTTCGTCCACCGCCTCAACGGCTCCAGAAGGCCGCAGGTCGAGACCGTCATGTTGCGGTAACTCATATTCTGACCTTTCGGCTCATGCAGGATGGCCAGGAACCGCAGCACGTTGTCGTAATTGTCGAACGGTTCTCCGCAGCCCATCACAACGATATGTGAGACCAGGACCTGCTCTTCCCGCTCGATCGCGTAGACCTGCCCCAGCATTTCTCCCGGTGTCAGATCCCGCTCCCAACCATCCAGGGTGGAAGCACAGAACTTACAGCCCATCCGGCAGCCGACCTGCGAAGATACGCAGACCGTGAACCCATGCTGATATTGCATCAGTACCGATTCTATCAAGCAGCCGTCCGGCAGTTCGAACAGATACTTGACCGTTCCATCGATCCGGGATCGCTGTACACCGGCTGTCATGGGAAGCATTAGAGGCATCGCCTCTTGAAGTTCCTTCCGCAGCGCTTGCGGCAGATCCGTCATTTCTTCATAAGAAGCAGCATGTTTGCTGTGCAGCCAGGCCCAGACCTGACGGCCGCGGAAACCCGGCAGACCCAGTTCCTTCGCCTGATCCGCCGCTTCCGATTCTGTCAGATCCATCCATGATGGTACCGCTGTCTGCATCCTTACGCTTGTCCTTCCTGCCTGTTCTTGGTCCATGCTGCCAGATAAAAACCATCCGCTCCCTGTGGTTCAGGAAGCACGATGATCCCGTGATGGCCATCTTTAATAGTATCACACAAATCCAGGGTTGGCAAATCCTTTTGCGGATCCCGCGAGGCAAACCCCGGAAAGCTTTCCGAGAACCAGGCTGTTTGCGCCTCGTTCTCCGCCGGCCGCAGCGTACAGGTACTGTAGACCAACCGGCCGCCGGGACGCACATACTGCTGTGCCGTCCGAAGCAGATCTCTTTGCAGCGCCTCCAGCGTCTGATGATCCTCCACGCTGCGGTTCAGTCGGATATCCGGCTTATTGCGTACGATGCCCCAGCCGGAGCACGGCGCATCCACAAGGACGGCGTCGAAGGTTTCGATCCAGTCCTGCCGCAGCGAAGTACCATCCTGCAGGACAGCTTCCATGCAGGTGATGCCCATCCGTTCTGCCTGCGCGCGGATCCTCTCTACTTTGTGGTCATAGATATCACAACTGATGATCTGTCCTTGATCCTGCATCATCTGGGCCATCATAGTCGACTTACCGCCCGGGGCGGCGCATAGATCCAACACCTTCATACCGGGTGCCGCCTGCGTCAGCATGGCGGCAAGGGCCGCGCTCTCATTCTGTACGACCAAACGTCCTTCCGTGATCAGCGGCCAATGTTTCAGGTCTGCACCGGACTGCAAGCGGAACATCCAGGGACACAGAACGGAGGGCAGGATCCGATCCTGATCCGGGATCTTTTTCAATGCCGCGAGGACTTCCTCCGGTGTATTTTTCAATGTATTGCATCGAACGGTCAGCCCGCTTTCTGTATCGAGCCTGCGGCACAGATCCTCCGCTCGCTCCAGTCCGTACGTATCGATCCACTCCTGCACCAAAACATCAGGAAGTGCGTACATGACCTGCAGGCGTTCTGCCGGGTCCGAAGGCCATTCCAAGGTCTCCTCCGCCCGCAGTACCGCACGCAGTACCCCATTGACGAAGCCGGACAGCTGCTGGTAACGGGAATGCTTGACCAGTTCCACCGCTTCATGGATGGCTGCCCGGTCCGGGATGCGGTCGTCATAAAACACCTGTGCGGCCGCCACTTCCAACGTGGCGGCAATATAGGGTTTCATCGTACGAAGCGGCCGTTTTGCTACCCGATCGATCCGGTAGGCGATGGCA
>JAILDJ010000235.1 GCA_024689505.1 Clostridiales bacterium | reverse complement strand
GTCTGCCACGGTACCACAGGGCTTTCCAAAAGCCCTTCTCGCACGCAGCGCACGGCTTCTGCGATCTCGTAACTGAAACCGTTCTGTGTGACTGTATCCGTAAAGGATTCGACCATCGTCCCGTCCGGAGTGTACAGCGCGCAGCCCTCTGGCATATTGACGTCCGGCATGATCATATAGCCCTTCGGTCCGCGGATCTCGATCCTGTTGGACAGCTCCGCCGCGAAGGAAGACACTAATTCCGCGATCGTATTGGGAAAGCGTACATATACATGATCTGTCATGTCCACACCGCTCGATCCCCAAAGAGCATCCGCCTCCACACGCACGACCGGTTCGCCGATGATATAGACGGTCTGTTCATACGTATACACCGTCAGATCTTTGGCTGCACCGCCGCCCAGAGCCGGATTCATATAACGGTTGATGGGATTCGGATCCGCATGGAAACCGAGTGTTGTATGAACGGTTTCAGGCTGACCGATCCGCCCTTCCGCCAACCACTGCTTCAGTTTCTGCGTAGGCGGCAGGAACCGGCTCCACATGGCTTCCATCACAAAGACCTGTTCTTTGGCGGCCGCATCGAACGCATCCAGTGCCTCCCGGCTGTTCTGGAACATGGCCTTCTCACAAAGCACCGGTATATGATGTTCGATGCACATCATTGTCAGGCGGAAATGATCATTGGGTGTGACGCAGATGTATGCCGCATCCGGCTTTTCCTCGACCAGCATGGTTTCATAATCGTCGTAGGCTTTGGGGATCCGGTATTTTTCCGCAATCTGCGCTGCCCGCTCCATGCTTTTACTGGCCACTGCCGCGATCTCCACGCCTGAAACGCGTCTTGCGGCATCGATGAATTTCGGGGCGATCTTAGCCGCACCCAGAATGACGAAGGTAAAAGGACGCATGATATGACCTCCTGTTTCGAATAATTAAGGGAAGCATCCCTGCTCCCCTTCAAGTTTTATCGTTTGATAAAGTACTCCTCATACCAAAGCAGGAAGGAATACACCGTGTAGATCTTCCGGGCATGATTCGCTTTCTTTTGATAATGCTCATCCAGCCAGGTATTGAGCAGATCCAGATCGAAGAATTCCGCACAGAAGTCCTGGTTGATATAGGCCTTGACGCGGTCGTAGTACTTTTCCTCGGTCAGCCAGACGCGGAACGGTACCAGGAAGCCAAGCTTCTTGCGGCGCGCCCAATCCTTCGGGATGTGCGACAGCGCGGCCTTACGGAAGGCTTTCTTGGTCGTCATTCCATCGATCTCATACTTGGTATCGATGGTACGGGCCAGTTTCCACACTTCACGGTCCAGATACGGAACACGCAGTTCCAAAGAATGGGCCATCGTCATCTTGTCGGCCTTCAGCAGGATGTCGTTGGGCAGCCAAAGGTGCATATCCAGGAACATCATCTGCCGGGACTGATCACAATCCTTGACCTTCTCAAAATACGGACGCGTCACATCCTGATACCGCATGGAGCTCTTGTAGGCCGGCTTGAGCAAAGCATCCGCCTGCTCGTTATCCATGATGAACGCCTGGCCAATGTAGGAATTCTTCAGTTCCTCCACATTTCGCTGCAGGAATGCCTGGCCTTTGAAATGCGGAAGTTTCGAAGCCGCTTTTGCCAGCGCCTTGCGGACCGGATAGGGAACGATCTTCTGATACCGGTTGCCGCCCTTGCTGGGGATGTAGAACTCATATCCGCCGAACATCTCGTCCGCGCCTTCACCGGAGAGGACGACCTTGACATCCTTCGCAGCCAGTTCCGCCAGGAACCACAGCGGGACGGCGGAAAGATTCGCGTGCGGCTCGTCTGAATGATACTGCACCTTGGGCAGGATATCGAAGAACTCGTCCGCAGAGATCATTTTGCTGGCGTGCTTCATGTGCAGGATCTCACTGAGGTCCTTCGCATAGGTAGTCTCATCGAAACCACCGACTCCAAAGCCGACCGTATAGGTCTTCATGGGCTTTACGGTAGATGCGATGTAACTGGAATCCACACCGGCGGAGAGGAAGCTGCCCACCTCGACGTCCGCGATCTGATGATAATCCACGGAATCCAGGATGGTCTTATCGATAGCCGCGACCGTTTCCTCCAGCGTGCGCTGGGTGGTCTCATATGTGGGATCGAAATACTTGGTCTGTGTGAAAACGCCGTTTTCATAGGTGAAATAGCTGCCCGGCGTCAGCTTGAAGATGCCCTTGAACAGGGTTTCCGGCAACGCGGAATACTGGAAGATCAGGTACATCTTGACCGCTTCATGGTTGATCTCCTTGCGGAAAGCAGGATGCGGCAGGAAAGATTTGATTTCAGAACCGAAGAACAAGGTATCGTTCATCTTGCCGTAATACAGCGGCTTGATACCGAAATAATCCCGCGCACCGTACAAGGTATGCCGTTCTTTATCATAAATAATGAAGGAGAACATGCCGCGCAGATGGGAAGCCGCTTCGTTGCCATAGACCTCATAGGACTGCAGCACGACTTCCGTGTCGGAATCTGTCTTAAAGGTACGGCCGTACTGCTCGATCAGCTCCTTGCGGATCTCCCGGTAATTGTATATCTCCCCGTTGAATACGATGACATATCTGCCGTTCGTACTGTGGATGGGCTGAGAACCGCCCGCAAGATCGATGATGCTCAGACGGCGGAAGCCCAGGGCGACATATTCGTCCACAAAGGATCCCGCACTGTCCGGACCACGATGGGCGATGATCTCACTCATCTGCTCCAGGACCTGATTCCGGTCATAATGCCCCGTTCCAAAAAAACCTGCATAACCGCACATATCTATTTCTACCTTTCTGTTTTGTCATTGTGTGCCGAAAAAACTATAACATTGAAAAGAAGAATTGTCAATAAAAGCATCTTGTCGAAGGCCCGTTCCTGTGGTATCATAATTCAGGTTATAGTATTAAGTTATGCATAATTTTATAATTATGCAACCAGCAAGGAGCATACATGAAGCGTACTGACATCCACAAAGTTTTGATCATTGGATCCGGTCCGATCATCATCGGTCAGGCCTGTGAGTTCGACTATTCCGGAACACAGGCTTGTAAAGCGTTGCGCAGCCTTGGTTACGAGATCGTTCTCGTCAATTCCAATCCTGCTACCATTATGACCGATCCGGAAACTGCCGACATCACTTATATTGAGCCGCTCAATCTGGAGCGTTTGACGCAGATCATCGAAAAAGAACGTCCTGATGCCCTGCTTCCCAATCTCGGAGGCCAGTCAGGGCTTAATTTATGTTCTGAACTGTACAAGGCGGGTGTTCTGGACGAATACGGAGTCAAAGTCATCGGCGTGCAGGTCGACGCGATCGAGCGCGGTGAGGACCGTATCGAATTTAAGAACACGATGAACCAGCTGGGCATCGAAATGGCCCGCAGTGAAGTCGCCTACTCTGTACCGCAGGCTGAGGAGATCGCACAAAAACTGGGCTATCCGGTCGTGCTGCGTCCCGCCTATACCATGGGCGGAGCCGGCGGCGGTCTGGTCTACAACGTCGAAGAGCTGCGCGTCGTCTGTGCCCGCGGTCTGCAGGCCAGTCTGGTGGGCCAGGTCCTGGTCGAGGAATCCGTCCTCGGTTGGGAAGAACTGGAGCTGGAAGTCGTCCGCGACGCCAAGAACCAGATGATCACCGTCTGCTTCATCGAAAACATCGACCCGCTGGGCATCCACACGGGTGATTCCTTCTGTTCCGCACCTATGCTGACCATTTCGGAAGAAGTGCAGCAGCGCCTGCAGGAACAGGCTTACCGCATCGTGGAAGCAATCGAGGTCATCGGCGGTACCAACGTACAGTTCGCACATGATCCGGTCACAGACCGTGTCATCGTCATCGAGATCAATCCCCGGACCTCTCGTTCCTCCGCTCTGGCTTCTAAGGCGACCGGCTTCCCCATCGCTAAAGTCTCCGCCCTTCTGGCTTGCGGCCTGACATTGGATGAGATCCCCTGCGGCAAATACGGTTCTCTGGACAAATACGTGCCGGATGGAGATTATGTCGTTCTGAAGTTCGCCCGCTGGGCATTCGAGAAATTCAAGGGTGCTGAGGACAAGCTGGGTACGCAGATGCGCGCCGTCGGCGAAGTCATGAGCATCGGCAAGACCTATAAAGAAGCATTCCAGAAAGCGATCCGTTCACTTGAGATCGGACGTTACGGACTGGGCGGAGCGAAAAACTACGCTGACATGTCCCTGGAGGAACTGCTTGGACTGCTGCACGCACCTTCCAGCGAGCGTCAATTCATTCTGTACGAAGCCCTTCGTAAAGGTGCCTCCATCGACACGCTTTATGAAATGACCAAGATCAAGCATTATTTCCTGCAGCAGATGAAGGAACTGGTCGAAGAGGAAGAAAACATCCGCACCTATGCCGGCTCCATGCTGCCGGAGGATCTGCTGAAACAGGCGAAGCTGGACGGCTTCTCTGATCGGTATCTGGCTGGTCTTCTGGGAACGACGGAAGCCGAAGTCCGTACCGCGCGTGAAGCGATCGGTGTGACGGAAGGCTGGGAAGGCGTACACGTCAGCGGCACTCAGGATTCCGCGTACTACTACTCCTCTTACCATATCCAGGACGATGGCCCTCTTGCAGGAAGCAAGCCGAAGATCATGATCCTTGGCGGCGGTCCCAACCGTATCGGCCAGGGTATCGAGTTCGACTATTGCTGCGTCCATGCCGCACTGGCCCTGAAGAAGCTCGGCTTTGAGACCATCATCGTCAACTGCAATCCGGAAACGGTCTCCACCGATTACGATACTTCCGACAAATTGTATTTCGAACCGCTGACGCTGGAAGATGTCTTGAGCATCTACCATAAGGAGCAGCCCCTGGGCGTGATCGCGCAGTTCGGCGGTCAGACCCCGCTGAATCTGGCGGACTCCCTGAAAGAAAACGGCGTGACCATCCTCGGTACTTCCCCGGAGACCATCGATATGGCTGAGGATCGCGACCTGTTCCGTGACATGATGGATCGTCTGGGCATCCCGATGCCCGAATCCGGCATGGCTGTCACTGTTGATGACGCTCTCGCGATCGCCGCGAAGATCGGATATCCCGTCATGGTACGTCCTTCCTTCGTTCTGGGCGGCCGCGGCATGGAAGTCGTCTATGATGACGAAGCTCTGCGCTTCTATATGAGCGAGGCCGTCGGTGTCACGCCGGACCGTCCTATCCTGATCGACCGTTTCCTGCATCACGCGACTGAATGTGAAGCGGATGCGATCAGCGATGGCACATACGTCTATGTGCCCGCGGTCATGGAGCATATCGAACTGGCCGGTATCCACTCTGGTGATTCCTCCTGCATCCTGCCGCCGAAAAACCTGACGGAAGAACAGATCGCGACCATCAAGGATTACACCACCCGTATCGCGCGGGAGATGCACGTCGTCGGTCTCATGAACATGCAGTATGCCATCGAGGACGGCAAGGTCTTCGTGATCGAAGCCAATCCGCGTGCTTCCCGTACCGTGCCGCTGGTCTCTAAAGTCTGCGGGACCAACATGGTACAGATCGCGACCGATATCATGACAGCGCCTTACTCAGGACGTCCCTCTCCGGTACCGAATCTGAAAGAAAAGAATATCCCATATTATGGTGTCAAAGAAGCGGTCTTCCCCTTCAATATGTTCCAGGAAGTCGATCCGGTCCTTGGGCCGGAGATGCGCTCCACCGGCGAAGTTCTGGGTCTTTCTTCCAACTTCGGTAAAGCGTATTATAAAGCGCAGGAGGCCACGCAGTCGCCGCTGCCGCTGGAAGGCACGGTCCTGATCAGCGTCAGCAACCGTGATAAGCCGGAACTGTTGGAGATCGCCAGAGGTTTCCATGAACTCGGATTCGATCTCATGGCCACCGACAGGACCTACAATATGATCACTGAGAACGGAATCCCAGCCCGCAAGATCGCCAAGATCAATGAGGGCCGTCCGAACATCCTGGATGCTGTCAAAAATGGAGAGATCCAGTTGATCATCAACACGCCCATCGGCAAGAAAAGCGCGATCGATGACAGTTACATCCGCAAAGCTGCGATCCGCAGTCGGATCCCTTATGTGACGACCATGGCAGCCGCGAACGCGACGATGCAGGGTATCAAAGCCATCAAGGAATCGCTGGGTACCAAGGTCCATTCACTGCAGCGCTATCACGCAAAGATCACCGAAAAATAAAACGGTAAAAGACACAAAAGCCGCTGGAGACTTAATGTTTCCCGCGGCTTATCTTTATGTAAATTTTGCGTAAAAATCCTGTAATTTGACAATTTTAAAATTAAGTAGTATAATCATACCTGCATCGCAAAGGAGGCGTATTATGCGAAACAAACGAGCAATCATAGGGACCGTTCTTTCTGTCTTGATGCTTGTGACCTGCATGGCGCAACCTGTGTTTGCCACGGGGGATGACGAATCGGCACTTGAAGAATTACAGAGAAAAGAGTCCGAGGTCGAGCAGAAAGAAACGGAAACACAAGAGGCATTATCAAAAGCTCAGGAAAAGGTTGAAAAAGTTACTCAGGCAGTTAAAGAACTTGACGAGAAGATCGGCAAAGTGGAAGAAACCATCTTCCAACTGGATGCCGATATCGAGGAGAATCTTGCACTTCTTGAGAAAACCAAAGCCGAGTTGGAAACTGCCAAAGAGACCGAAGCCATTTGGTATGAAAAATTAAAGCTTCGTCTCAAAGCGGTCTACGAGTCCGGACAGACCAGTTATCTGGAAGTCCTGCTCCAGGCCGAGAACATGTCGGAGTTGTTCAGTAAAGCTGAATACAGCAAGGATCTGGCAGCTTACGACCGTGAAATCATGGAAAACCTTGGCGCGGCCCGTCTTGAGGTCGAAGCCAAAGAAAAAGAAGTCAGCGATGAAGAAGCCGTTTTAGAAGAAAACCGCGCTCAGCAGGAAGAAAAGAAAGCCGAGCTGCAGGAAGTCAAGGATGAAAAGTCCGAAGAACTGAAATCGCTTCAAGAAGATGCTGATGCCCTGGCGCTCTACGTCGAACAATTGCAGGCAGAGCGTGAAGAACTCGCATCTGAGATCGCTGAAACCGCGGCCCGCATCGAAGCGGAACGTAAACGGCAGGAAGAAGAAGCCCGCCGCAAAGCTGCGGAAGAGGAAGAAGCACGCCGTAAAAAGGCTGAGGAAGAAGCCAGACGCCAAGCTGAGGAGGAAGAAGCAGCTCGTCAGGCAGCCGAAGCCGCAGAAGCAGAAGAAGAGGATACCGAAGAAGAGTACTATGAATCCGAATCCGAGGATTATGATGATACCGAGGAAGAGGACTCCTACGATGACTATGACTCCGGTTCCTACGACGGAGGCGGCCTGTACTGGCCTGTTCCCGGATACTCACATCTGACCACCTACTTTGGTGAGGCAGACGCGATCTATGGTCTCCCCCATCGCGGCATCGATGTCGCGGCACCGGGCGGCACCCCGATCGTCGCAGCAGAATCCGGAACCGTCATCACTGCAGGTTGGAACGGAAGTTACGGTAACTACATAGCCATTTCTCATGGCGCCGGTGTTGTTACCCTGTATGCCCACTGCTGTGTCCTTTATGTTTCATACGGTGATTATGTATCAGCCGGTCAGACCATTGCTGGTGTCGGTACCACCGGTGATTCCACCGGAAACCACCTTCACTTCGAAGTACAGGTCAATGGCGGGCTGGCCAATCCTCTGAGCTACACATCCCCGTAAACACAAGCCATACAAAGACAGACCCGGATCTGAATCACAGATCCGGGATCTTTTTTTATTCTACAGAGGCAACTTCTAGTCTTCCTTCAGTACACACTGCAATGAGTGCGATGATCATCATGGTGACACCGGCAAGTCCTAAAATGCCGAGGATCAGAGAACCGACCATCATACCGCTCATAAAAGAACTGATACCGCCTACGGCCGCTGCAATGATCATACACATCCTGCTGCTCTTTTTCTTGATTTGGATCATACAGAAGATCATGCAAGATGCGAAAAGAAGTATGCCCAGGATCGCCCCGAAATTCCCAAGGTATAATATATCGCTGAATACCCAGCCCAGGAACAACGCACCAGGCACAATTGTGACAAAACAAGCGATGACGCCCAATCTGGCACCAGAGAAGCCTGCCTTGGCAAGTTTCTGTGTCAACTGTACAGACATTTTCGTATGGTTCATCCTTTGCTGTGACGAAGGTAAGTGTCTTGTAAAACCAATAGTGATAAATGCTGCAATACTGAAGATGCAGATATTGATCCATCCGACAGCTTTTATGGGTGCCTCTCCCACGTCGTTCTTGATAACTCCTTGGCAGATCACCAGGAACAAAATATAAGTTCCAAGAGAAAGGAATGCTGATGTCTTGACCCATTGCTTCATGATCGACATCAAAATAGTTGCAGCAATGATGAAAAGGAAGATGATAGTCAAAACCATGATGATCTTTCCGCTGCCTTCTACATCACCGTAGCCATGCATATACACGTCTTGACTGCTTCGTTTCCAGCCAAGAAGAGGTGTCAGCTCATCATAATAGCGGGCACCACCGAAAATCGGCGTGAATGCTGTAAGTACAGCTCCCAACAGCTGTAACAGTGAGATGATAACGAGCGCAAAAGAAGGTGTTCTATGAGGAAGGCTGATCCCAGAAAAGATGCTTGTACTTTGATATTTCTTCAGAGAAGATCCACAATTCGGACAGAAAGAAGCTCCATCAGGAAGCTGATGACCACAATGCGGGCAAAACATGATAAAAACCTCCGGTTTGTTTGATATCTACACTTAATACCAAACAATGTCACCGGAGGTTACACATTATATGTAATTTAGAAATAAAAAAATGGCGGCCACCTACTCTCCCAGGCAGTCACCCACCAAGTACCATCGGCCGTCATTGTCTTAACCATCGTGTTCGGAATGGGAACGGGTGTTACCCAATGACGCATCGCCACCATAACTCCCCGAGCCGGGCTCGAACCAGCAACCCTCCGGTTAACAGCCGGATGCTCTACCATTGAGCTATCGAGGATTATGAACTATATTCAGTTCACGGAACATATGATACTATATCATACCTTCCTTTGAATGTCAATAGAACATTCAAAACTGCATACATGATCTTCCGATCTCTTATCTTTCCTGAGCCTCGAACTCTTTCTTTCCTTCGTTCCGCGCTTTCTTCTTTGCATTCTCTTCACTTCCTGCTTCTGCTTTTGCAGACGCTTGTGAACAAGCCCTCGACCTATTAGTATCGGTCAGCTTCATACATTG
>JAILDJ010000222.1 GCA_024689505.1 Clostridiales bacterium | reverse complement strand
GGGATTTCACGATATATACAGCGATACAGATCTATCTGTGCAGGTGCGGCTCCCTCAAGACGGTTCCGTCACGCCTGATGAGTACATGAAAAGGATCGACCGTTTCGGTGTGACGAAGGATACGGCGCTTGGCTGGATGTTTATTCCTGCGCACCCCATGTATCGGATCATTTTCAAAAACGGGATGCGGTACGATCTTGGCTTTGTATTCGAATGTGACGGAGAGGATCCTCTCGTAATGGAGCCCTATATTCCCGAAGAAGAAAATCCAAATTGGCCTATGGATAATATCGACCGATTCTGGTTCATCCAGGTCCAGGCGCTCGGGAAGCTTTATCGCAAAGACTATCTGATCAGCAACCATCTGGCCAACATGAACTGTAATGATACCCTGGTCATGCAGATGGTCATGCGGGATCTGAAATACGAGACAAGTCATCACAGATATGGATATTCCGAAGAAATAGAATATACGAAGGATCTGGGAAAGCTCCCGTTCCGACACCACGCTGCGACGTTTGATCGGATCGCGGATCATCTTTACGCTGCTGCCCTTTCATATGACAGATTGGCGAAATACTTCTATCCTGACTATCAAGAAAAAAGCGATGTGTTTTTTGCCATTTGGGACCGGTATGAATCCGCCGGCATAGGATCTGCCTGAACCGTGCTGCCGTATGGCGGACAGATCACAATCGGAATTGGAGTAAATTATGACAGACGATCGTAAAAACAAACCGCGCATTGCCCATCGCGGCGACTGGAAACATGAGCCCATGCCGGAACAGCACGAGACTTTCGTGCTCAGCAGGTCATTCAGCCATATGGAAATGGATGCGCTCCGTCTCGGCAACATTCCACAGGCCATGGAGGATAAATGGTTCTGGTATATGGAGGGCTCCACCCTTTGGGCTCATCGCAGCTGGACAGGATACTGCATCTACCAGATCGATTTCAAGGAAGATGGCCATCATGTCGTGCTGGTCAACCGCGATCCGGAACAGTACAAGTGCACCAGTATGGAAGAAGACATCGCTTCTTTGAACAAACTTTTAGACTGGTGGACAGAGCTCCCCTATAATCACTATAACGAATGGCTCTCGGAAACATATGACGCATTGCAGAAGGCAGATCAGGCATAGGCTGGTTCCTTATGCACAACGAAGCGCTGCCGGAGAGACTGAAATGGGCTATGATCGAGTGCGAACGAGGATGCCTGCATCATTGTTTCGCAACTTGAAGTAGCACAAAAGTCTAAAAGAGCGGCTGCAAATTGGTAGAGGTTTCTATGCTGATCTGATAATCTGTACTTGCGACGCGGCGCATAAGTCATGTAAAAGGCAATATGGATCAAAAGGAGAAGCATTATGAGTTTCGGCAAAAATCTTCAGTATTTACGGCAGCTCAGCAGGAATATGACGCAGGAAGCATTGGCAGAGAGGCTGCATGTAAGCCGTCAGACCATTTCAAAGTGGGAGATGGATTCCGCTAAACCGGAAATGGAAAAGGCGCTTGAGATCTGCAGGATCTTTAATTGTTCTTTGGATAATCTTTTCAGGGAAGAAATGAATAAACAAAGCGAGGCCTATTCGAATCTTCGTATTGAAGTACTCTCGGGCTTTCGTTATGTCGAATACACGGTGATCAGTACAGAGCCGGAAAGTGATGCACTGGGCAGAATGTATCAGTGTGCAAAAGAAAACAAAATCGAGGATCCGAAAGTGATCGGATGGGATTTCCCGAACCTTTCCCAAGAGCAGATCAATGTGTTTAAGATGCATGGTTATACAGCTGCATTGATACTGCCTGATGATACAGCCCCCGATGGGTATGATATCAAAGAACAACCAGCCCACAAATACGCTGCGATCCACATCGACAGACCCTTTGATAATCCATTCGTTACGATTCCCGGGGCATATCGCACTTTGGATGACTACATCAGGACCAATGGTCTGGTATATGCGAAGCATGAAGTGATTCCATATTTTGAAACTGACGGAGAAAGCATGGATGTCTATATAGCTTGTGACTAAAGGTTTGTAACACAGGAGAATATCTATCCAGCGCGGACGGTGCCCCATGCAGAGCTTTTTTGATCGCTGACGAGAGATAACTTCAAGTTTGTCGAAATGATCGATCTGGAGGAAATACCTATGAAACGACTGACGATCATTGTGATGATCCTCATGGTCTTTTGTCTCTCCCTTTGCGCATGTACATCGGAAAATCCAGCGAAGGCGGAGATGCAGGCAATGGTCGGCATCAATCAGAAGATCACTGGTTCCTATGACGAGACGCTTGCCGCCGTCTGCCGCAACGGCACATTCGTCGGCGAAGCGGATGGATCGGTGCTTTCCTTTAAAGGCATTCCTTATGCCTCTCCACCTGTCGGAGATCTGCGTTGGAAGGATCCCGTTCCCGCAACGGATGGGGATGGTGTTTACGAGGCAAAATACTTCGGAAAAAGTCCTATTCAGACCGAGTGGTTCTCTGAGGTCGGTTCTTACTACCTTCAGGGTGAAGACTGCCTGACCCTCAATGTCTGGACGAACCTGTCCGGTCCAACTGAAGGCAAAACGGTCATGGTCTTTTTCCATGGAGGATCTTACGGTTGGGGTGCGACCAGTGATCCTATTTATGACGGTCATGATCTGGTCGAAAAATACCCGGATCTTGTTTTGGTGACTGTGGCCTACCGCACCGGGATCATGGGCTTTGTCGACTTCTCCGCGGTCCCCGGCGGTGAAGCGTTTGCTACCAGCGGAAACCTAGGCCTGCTCGATCAGGTCTGTGCGTTGCAATGGGTCCAGAACAACATCGAAGCCTTCGGCGGTGATCCGGGCAATGTGACGATTTTTGGTGAATCCGCCGGTGCCGGCAGTGTTTCGCTGATCCCTTTAATTGACGGTACAGAAGGACTGTTCCAACGGATCATTGCCGAAAGCGGTTCTCTATCTCTGACTTCCAGCAGGGATGAATGTCAGAATCTGACGCAGATGCTTTTAGACCGCAGCGGCTGCTCCACCATGGATGAGTTGATGGCGCTCAGTGAAGAAAAGCTGATGGAACTGAACGAAGCCCTCAACGACAGCAACAATTTCCCTGAGAGAGATGGTATCGTCCTGCCCGAGGACTTGTATAGAGCGTGGGAGAACGAAGCTCTTGCCGATATCGACATTCTGGTCGGAACCAATAGCGATGAGTGCAGGTACTGGGTCCTGGAGATGGGTTATTATGCTCCCATCCTTCCGAAAGCCTTCGTGTATAAGATCAGTATGCCGTTCATGTACGAGAACAATCTTAAAGTGTTGTCTAAAGAAGAAAAAGACCTTGTGGATACCTTCATGGATCATCAGAGCGGCAGAAAAATCTGGAAACTGACAGAGTTCTACAACGAACTGCTCTTCCGTATCCCCGCCACCACGCAGGCTGTACGTCATAAGGGTACCAGTTATAATTATTACTGGACTATGCCTGGCGCAGATGAAATGCTGGGTGCCTGCCATGCTATAGAACTTGCCTATGTATTCCGAAATCCGCAGGTCGACATTTATACGGGCGGTTTGTATAATGAAAAACTTGCGAACACCGTCCAGGATATGTGGGTGAATTTTGCCCGCAGCGGCGATCCGAGTACGGAAGAATACATATGGGAACCATATACTGCCGACAGCAGGAAGACGATGGTACTCGGCGAAGAAATCGGCATGGTCGAGGATCTGAAATCTGAACAGCGGAAATGGATCGAGCCGCTTCTGCATCATTACTTCAACGGCTGCTATTCGCAACTTGATTATAACGTTCCGCAGTTGTACAGGATCATTGCGCAGGTCGCAGCAGCTTTGGTTCTGCTCGCTCTTGTCATATTTATATTATACAGGATGATCAAAAGACATAAAAAGAACTTAAGCCTATGAAACCACGAAAATACTCGCTGTTACGAAGCGTAACACTACTGTCACAGTGCTTCTCTTTACTGTCACTGGTGATCCGGTCTATGATGAGACTGTAAAAACGCTACGGGCGGTAATGAAAAGGAGGTCATCATCATGACATTTGGAGAAAAACTTAAGGAAGCAAGAAAAGAAGCCGGATTATCTCAGGAGCAGCTCGCAGAAAAAATAACTGTTTCAAGATCGGCCATTGCAAAGTGGGAAACAGACAAGGGAATGCCCGACGTAAATAATCTGAAGATCATATCTCAGTTATTAGGCGTAAGCGTCGACTATCTTTTAGATGATGATGAGAAGATCAGCTTTAACGAGATCAAAGAGGCCATAGATCCTGATGATTATGAAAAAAACGGTAAGTGCAGAGATCAAAAGGATGCGGTCTGTGTGGCAAAGAATAAAGATGCCGATGCCATATACGCACTGACAAGAACGAAGAAACTGTCAAAAGCGGAATGGATCATTGATCTTGTAGTCCAGCCGGGTGTAGTTGAGACGCTGGACAAGTTTAAGGAAATTGCAGGGTTTTACCTGGTTCTTAAAGGAAACCGACAGTACCTCGTAAAGGTAACAAATGAATTTATCACAACAAACGAACTTGCCGATAAGGTCGACATAAGAAAATTTGAACTTGGAGATCACAGATATAAAAAAGCATATCAGATCATCTAAAGACATAGGGCATCTCGTATATACTTTTTCACAGTCTCAACAAGGATGAAAAAAGGCATCCGGATCAAAGCTGATATAAAAATATCGCTTCCTGAACCGGATGTCTTTTATTATTGAATTTACGCTTTTGCCCCTGCAAAACGTAGGACCGATCAGTACCCCGCCTTGTCCTTAACCTGCATGGCGCCGTAGTATGCGGGCTTTGGTGACAGGTCTTCCGCATAGAGCAACGGATAGTATTCTTTTCTCCATGATGCAGTGTCCCAGAAGCCCCAGAAGGTAAGGGCATCCATCTTGAGTTTGCCAGAATCCACCCGCTCGAACAGTCCGTTGATCAAATCATAGCAGAACTGCCCCTGCGTTTTGAGATTTTCATCGGTCGCCGGAAGAGGACTCATGTATTTTCCAAGGCAGATATCCAGTTCGGTCAACTGGATCTTAAGGCCCGTCTCCGCCAGCTTGTCAAGCACATAAAAATAACTCGTGAGACTGTCGGAGGTATACAGATGCGCCTGAAGTCCGATGCCGTCGATCAGGTATCTTCCACTGTCATCTTTGAGCGTGTCCACGAACTTCACAAGTGTGTCCATCTTGTACTGCTCGTTGTAGTCATTATAATAGAGGTCGATGCTCTCCGGGGCATATTTATCAGCATAATAAAAAGCATACCAGAGATAGTCGTCACCGATAATCTCGGACCAGTGGTTTTTGCGCATGGTGCCATCTTCCATCCAAGCCTCGTTCACAACATCAAAGGCATAGAAAAGATCGAGATACCCAAGTTCTTCAAGTTTAGCAAAGGTGCCACTGATGATGGCTTCCATACGGGAAAGCATCTCTTCACGTCCCACAAAGGCTCCGCTCCCGTCAAACCCTTCACGGAAAATCCATTCCGGTGTCTGGCTGTACCATATGAGCGTATGCCCTCTCATGGAGTAGTTGTTTTCTTTCGCCCATTCGAGTATGGACAGCGCTTCTTCGTTGAATTCGATTACAGGTTTCCCGGCTTCTTTGCTCTTGGCCTGGCTAAAAGTGCTGTCCGGCTTCATGGCATTCTCCATGGTCAGACTGTTGAACTGATCCAACATGAGCTCCGAGGTTTTCTCGCTCTTGATCATCATCGAAGTGACACAGGTGCCGATCTTCATGTTATGTTCGGCGAAGACCTCTTTCAATGTCTTTTCAGAACTTTTGCCGGAACCGGCGCTGCATCCGGAAATAAGCATTGCAAGAATGCATATGATGCATATGACTTCCTTTTTCATCAATCGTTTCCTCAGTTTGCTTACAACAATACTTGCTGAAATCTATATGTCCTTAATGAAATAAAGATCAGGTTTTCCCGAGCGCCCGGCTTTACCATGCCCACAGGAAAGACCTGATCTTTTGCAGCATATATTGTATGTATTATCCTTTTACAGCACCGATCGTAATACCCTTTACGAGGAACTTCTGCACGAAGGGATAAATGATCATAATGGGCAGGATACCCATGACCGTCAGCGCCATACGAACAGAAGTGGACGGCAGTTCTGCCAGATTGACATTGCCGCTTCCGTTCTGCGCCTGCTGTCTTAGCTGATCCAGATTTCTTTGGATCTTCATAAGCAAGACCTGAATACTGTAGAGTCTATCATCATTGATGTAGTACAGACCGTTCATCCAGTCATTCCAGTAGCCCAGTCCAACCAGGAAACCGATGGTAGCGACGATCGGCACGGCCATGGGGAAGACCACCGTAAAGACGATCTTGAACTCACTGGCACCGTCGATTCGTGCTGCTTCGATAACTTCATCCGGAATGTTGGTCGTGAAGAACGTACGCATCATGATGACGTTGAACGGGCTCATCAGAAGACCCGGAACCAGCAACGCGAAAATAGTGTTGCGGATATGGAATGTCTGTGTCCACATCAGGTATGCAGGAACCAGACCACCAGAGAAGAGCATCGTGAAGAACAGATAGAATGCGAAGATATTTCTTCCGGGCAGATCTCTTCTGGAAAGCGGGTATGCATACAAAATCGTGATCAGCAGGTTGCTGAAGGTACCGACCGCAGTGACCAAAACAGAGATGAGATAGCCATGTGCCACGGAGCCGGACTGCACCAGCAGATATCTGTAGGCGTAGATGCTGAATTTCTTAGGGAAAAAGCTGTATCCGTTTGCGATCAGCGACTGCTCATCAGTAAGAGACGACATGAGCATAAGGAAAAAGGGTGCAAGGACACAGATCACCAGGAAAATCATCAATGCGTTTGCGACAATCTGAAATCCCCTGTCATGTTGTACCATGTAATTGCGCCTCCTTTCAGAACAGCGAGCTGTCACTGTCGATCTTTCTGACGATCGTATTCGCAGTAATGACCAGCACGAAACCGACAACAGACTGATAGAGACCAGCTGCCGAAGACATGCCGATATTATTATTCTGCATCAAGCCACGATAAACGTAGGTATCGATCGTCTGCGTCACATTGATCAGCGGACCAGAGTTCTGAGGAACCTGGTAGAAAAGACCGAAATCCGAACGGAAGATTCCGCCAAGAGCCATAAGTGTCAGGATGATGATCGTTGATTTCAGGCCGGGCAGCGTGACGTGAAGAACCTTCTGCCAACGGTTGGCCCCATCCACGACAGCCGCTTCATACAACGTACTGTCGATACCGAGGATGGTCGCATAATACAGGATCATGTTATATCCGAGACCCTTCCAGAGGTTGATGATTACAAGGATAAATGGCCAGTACTTCGGCGTGTTGTACCAGTCGATCGCCTTGATGCCGAACACCTTTACCAGCGTGTTGTTGATGAAACCGTTACTGGTGCTCAGGAAAGCGAAAGCCAGATAACTGACGATGACCATAGAGATCAGGAACGGGATCAGAATAATGGTCTGATAGGTTTGTTTTGCTTTTTTGTTGCGGATCTCACTCAGAATGATCGCGGTCGCAACGGCCATGACCGTACCCAGAATAATAAACACAATGTTATACAGCAGTGTGTTTCTGACCATGACCCAGGCGTCTTTGGTCCGGATGAGGAACTCGAAGTTCTTTAATCCGATCCAGGGACTACCAAATACGCCCTTCGCCGCATTGTACTGCCGGAAGGCGATCTGTATGCCGAACATCGGAATATATGAGTTGATGAACAGATAGACGACACCGGGCAAGAACATTAAGTACAACGGCCAATAGCGTTGCATTTTGACAACAAATTTCTTCAAGTGTAACCAGCCCTCCTTCTCATAATATCACCATGCAGGTGTCAAAAGGATTCTTTTGACACCTGCATGTGTTTGTGTTTATGTTTGTCTGTCAGGCAGGATTACCCTTTTGCTGCAAGGAAAGCATCCAGCTGCTTCTGCTTCTCAGCGATGATCTCGTCAATACCCGCAGCCTTAAGCTCATCGATGTACTTCGGAATGTTCTCCTCAGGATCGATCGAACCCCACATAAGAGCGGTTCTGTAGGTAGCGGAAACGTTATTGCAGGCGGTGACCTGGTTCATAACAGAGGTGCTGTCCCAAATGAAGCCCATTGCAGGACTCGGTACACCACTATTGTTGAACTCATTCAGCTTGTTCCAAAGATCCGGATCCTCAGCACCTTCCCAAACAGGAGTGATCTGCTGGTTCGGCCAAGACCAGTCAACAGAAGAATAACCAGAAGCGTTCGGGTCAACACCTTCAGGAGACTTGATCAGAGTGTGCTCGTCATTCGCCCATACCCAGTGCTTGCCTTCGATACCGTTGATCAGCAGGTTGGAGACATCGGGATCCGTGTACATCAGGTTCCACATCTTCATAGCTTCTTCCGGATGCTTGCTGGAGTAAGGAATGATCCAGGAG
Source organism: Clostridiales bacterium (assembly GCA_024689505.1). Lineage (GTDB taxonomy): Bacteria > Bacillota > Clostridia > Lachnospirales > Bianqueaceae > RUG159. The sequence continues at coordinate 14,217 of JAILDJ010000222.1, read as the reverse complement.
TTACCATTAGGAATAGCCGTGTGCTTGATCGGGCCATGGATCTTCATGAAGTAAACTTCTTTGCCGTTGCCCTTGTAGACTTCGAGCTCTTTACCCGGCTTCCAGTTCTCGAACATAGCGAAACCGTTGGAGGAAAGAAGAGCGTTCTCAGTGGTGGTCGTAGCATCAGGCATGATCAGGCCTTCCTGGTTCCACTGCCACATCATTTTGCAGAAGTCCTGGAAAGATTTGGTCTCGGCCTGGTTTACAACGGTCGTGCTGTCGGTACGAGCGTCTTCAAGGATACCAAGGCTGTCGCCAAGCGGATCGACCGGCAGAGTCGTCTGCATGCCGCCGCCTGCCCATGTGGGAACCAGCGGATACATATCCGGATATGCTTCGTGGACCTTAACCAGGATCTCATGCATCTCTTCATAGGTGCCTTCTTCAGGAACTGTGATTCCAAGTGCATCGCAGATATCTTTGCGCATAGCAAAACCTGCTGCACGGGAAGTATCCTTCTGGTTAGGAAGAGCATAAAGAACGCCATTATATTTGCAGGCATCAAGGTCGTACTGGTTGATGACTTCTTTTGCGCCTTGACCATATTTCTCAAGCAGGTCGTCAAGAGGATACGCCCAGTTGTTGTTTACAACAGTATTGAACTGACCGTTGATATTGTTGTAGCACAGAAGGTCGATAGGTTCACCGGTGGTAAGAGCCAGGTTGATCTGCTCACCGTCCTGTCCACGAACAAGCTCGATCTCAACACCGATCTTCTCACGGGTGATCTTGTTGACAGCTTCTGCTACTTCCGCGCAATCTGCGGTATCAGCATTGCCAACGCCCCAAAGCACGAGTTTGACGATTTCGCCGGAAGGTGCTGCTTCTTCGCCGGAAGGTGCTGCTTCGCTCGCTTCGCCGCCACTCGGTTTGCTGTCACCTGACTTGCTGCACGCTACAAGCGCTGTCAGCATGAGGCATGCCAGAAGAACAGCTAATGTCCTTTTGAAAATGTTCTTCATTTTCTCTTCTCCTTTCATAAGGCAGTAGTTTTGTAGTCCCTTTTCAAGGACTTTTTTTAAAATGACTGATTAGGGCTAATCAATCATCCATACCGGATATTATGCAATCATTTTTACCATAAGTCAATGCCTAAAATGAAATTTTTTTGTATTTTTCTGTCAATCATTATAGTAAAGTACTAAATTATTCAAAAAATATTGTACAATCAAATCTGTCCAATTTTATTACTTCTATAGACAAGATGATACGCGTTCACTATAATGAAACAATAAGCAACACCGATCCAAAAGGAGGTTTGATTCATGATATTTCACATCAGTATACATGGCTGCGATCGTTGGAACGGCACTGAGGAAAAGCCTTTCCGCTCTATTTCCAAAGCCGCCCAGATCGCACTGCCCGGTGATACAATCAAGATCCATGCCGGTATCTACCGCGAGTGGGTCTCTCCGGTAAACGGCGGGACTGAAGACCACCGCATCGTCTACGAAGCTGCCGGAGACGGCGAAGTCGTGATCAGCGGCGCAAAGGTCGTAACGGATTGGGCGGAGGAAGGGAACGGCGTCTGGCGTACCCGCGTACCTAATACACTCTTTTCGTACCGCAACCCCTTTGACACGTTGGTGTACGGCGACTGGCTTTTCAATGATCAGCCTCCTTGCCATCTCGGGCAGGTCTATCTCAACGGAAAATCTCTCTACGAGCGCCCGACGCTCGAAGAAGTGAAAACTCCTGCTCCCTGGTCCGAAGCCAAATACCCGGAAGCATCGCTCCTGGCATGGTACTGTGAGGTCGACGATGTCTATACGACGATCTGGGCGAATTTCGGCACCACCGATCCCCGCAAAGAATGCGCGGAGATCAACGTCCGGCCGTTCTGCTTCTGGCCTGAAAAGACAGGCCGGGATTATATCACCGTCCGCGGCCTGACCCTCCGGCAGGCGTCTCCCCAGTGGGCACCGCCGACTGCGCTTCAGGAAGGCCTCATCGGGCCGCACTGGGCGAAAGGATGGATCATCGAAAACAACAAGATCTGCGAATCGACCTGCAGCGGCATCAGCCTTGGAAAAGAGATCTCCACCGGCCAGAATGAATGGTCTGATCTGAAATTCAAGTTCGGAACCCAGCGCGAGCAGGAAGTCATCTTCCGCGCACTGCACCTCGCCAACTGGGATAAGGAGCATGTCGGCAGCCATATCGTTCGCTACAACGAGATCTCAGAATGCGAACAGTGCGGCATCGTCGGCCATCTTGGCGCGGTCTTCAGCGAGATCTACGGCAACCGCATCCATCATATCCATCACAAGATGACCTACCACGGTGCAGAGGTCTCCGGAATCAAACTCCACGCTTCGCTGGATGTGAATATCCATCATAATGTCTTTTACAGTTCCTACCGTGCCGTCTGGTTCGATTGGCAGGCTCAGGGAACACATCTGCACCACAACCTTTGCTTCGACAACCGTTCCGAGGATCTCTTCGTAGAAGTCTGCCACGGCCCCTATATGGTCGATCACAACCTCTTCCTTTCTGCCATGAATTTCCGCAATGTTTCGCAGGGCGGCGCATTCGTTCATAACCTCTTTGCGGGGCATATCGTGCTCAATCCCGACCGCGGCCGCATGACGCCCTATCATTTCCCGCATAAAACCGCGGTGGCCGGATATACGAACATCATCGGCGGAGATGACCGCTTTATCCAGAACGTATTCCTGCGTGACGATGATCCGAACGATGAACCCCTTCCGATGGGCTTCTTCGAGCATCTTCCGCTCCGTGCGCGCACACAGGAAGAACTTGAAGCGGACAAGCAGGCCAAAATGGACGGTCTGCCCACCAAAAACAACGCGATGCTGTATCCCGTCGGCCTTGGCTCCTACAACGAGTATCCAGGCCCGGACAACAAATTCTGGGAACAGCCCTTCAGCCCTAAAACGTTTTTCTCCGCGCACCTGCCCTGCTGCCTGAAGGACAACCTGTATCTCAACGCAGCCAAAGCAAGCGCGATCGATGAAGGTTCTCTGGAAAAAGCGGAATCCGGAATCCAGATCGAGCTTGATCCCGATCAGGGCAGCGCGACGCTGACGGTCGATCCCAAAGTGCTGCGCGGTCTTTCCACGGTGATCGTCACGAGCGACCTGCTCGGAAAAACCTATCACGCTGAGGAACGCTTTGAAGAGCCGGACGGTGGCGACTATATCCTCGATCGTGATTATTTCGGAAACGCGCGTCCCGCGCAGAATCCCATGCCGGGACCGTTCGAGATCGCGGGCGACGATCCGGTGACTTTCACTCTGTAACGAAACATAATACCAAGGCAACAAAGAAACGGTACCCTCTGCAGATGCGCGCAGAGCGTGCTGTTTCTTTTCTGTCTTGCCCTCTTCTTTACTCTCAGGGCCCGAAACTCCGGTTTGACTGATGAGAACATGCGATGGCATCAAGATTTCAATTGTTTCCTATAGCTTCAAGTGATATAATGCTGTTCATATCAAGAGTGATTACATATAGTACCATTTATCGGCTCATCACGCAAAAGGAGTCATTATGAAGAACGAAGAACTGCTTGAAAAACTGAAGTGGTCGATGATCGAGTGGGAACGCGGCTGTCCGCAGCGTATCCAGCATTTCCTGAAAGTAAGTAGTTTTGCGGCCACGATCGCAAAAGAAGAAGGCGCCGACGGCCACACAGTGTTTCTTGTTTCCGCACTTGGGTATATCCACGATATCGGCATCAGACTCTCTTTGGAAAGAGAGGGCCGCAGCGATGGAAAATCGCAGGAAAAACACGGGGAACCGGCGGCTCTTCAGATGCTAAAAGAATTGGGATTCACCGATCAGGATGCCGCGCGGATCAGTATGATCGTCGGGAAACATCATACTTACGATGCAAAGATCGAAGGCTTGGATTTCCGCATCCTTCTGGAGGCGGATGCCTGTGTCAATATGTTTGAAAGTGATACATCTCAGGAAGCAAAACTGACCATGCTGCGGGATGTGTTCCGGACAGCCGCCGGCAAGAGGATCTATACGATCATGTTTGACCTTGCGCCGGAGACTGTTTCCAGCAGTTCCGGATCCAATGCATGAACCGTATTTAAGGAGAGAATCATGCATCTTTTCAACGATCCTGAAAAGGGAGAAAGGCAACCCCACGCTTCCGAGCGTCTTTTATCAAATCGTGCGCTCCAGACAGGTGTCTTCTTCCGTCTGCTCCCCTATCAGATCCTGCTGATCGTCATCAGTGCTGTTTGCCTTTCTTTCTCTTGAGAATCAGACAAAGCGAACGATGATCGCCAGCATCGCCTGCTTTGCGGTCAATGCTGTTTTGAATCACCTTTTTGTGGTCGTTTTTCAGATGGGGACCTTTGGTCTCGGGCTTTCTTCTTCGTTATCTCTGTGGGTCTTCCTTGGCATTCAGGGCAGATCGGAATGGAAGTTTTCTCTGCGCAGCTGCCGGTGGACAGATGCATGGCAGATCATGAGGCTTGGTTATCCCGGTGCGCTTTCGCGATTCCTGGAAGTCTTTCGCTGTATCGTCGTGAATCTCCTGGTATTAAAATATGTAGGCAGTGTCGGCCTTTCCGCCTTTGCCGCCTCCAATTCTTTGTTGGCGATCATCTGGGCTTATTACGCCGGGCTGTGTATGGAAAAAATGGCCGGCAACGTCGTACTGCATGGATTTACGAAGGATAAGAAGAAACATTCTCTGGACATCCGCGTCTCCCATACTGGAGACGACATCATCCTGCGTCTGAGGGACAACTGCATTTCCTTCAATCCCGCAGAACGCGCAGGATCCGGAGAAACAGAGGACGGGATCAAAGATATCGGCATCCGTCTTACATATCATATTGCCAAAGAGTTCCAGTATCAAAACCTGTTGGGATTGAACGTACTGGTGATGCGGATCTAAAGAATGTAAACCAGCATGTTACATTTTGCACTTGCTGTTTTCTTGTCTAAAGTTAACGCAAGAGCTATCATAAAGGTACCAACCCAGATAGGAGAAAAGGATCAATGAATAAGCTTGGAATCAAGATCGCTGAAAAAAGGAAGATCCTGGGCATGACCCAGATCGAGTTCGCCGAGAAAATGCATGTGACACGACAAACCGTCAGCCGCTGGGAAGCAGGTACCGCAATGCCTGATATCGACAAAATCGGAGAAATAGCAGGCATTCTTGGGGTAAGCTGTGATTATCTGCTGAAAGACGATGCGGTCGAAACCGATGCGCCGCAGACAAAGGGTATCGGGAAGCTTTTGAAAAGCCTGACCGGGAAAACGGTACGGCTCGCGTTTTTCGATGAGGAAGCAGACATCGATCTGTTCAACACACCCTGCCGCATCATGGATTTTGAAGGAAACTGGATGCGCGTCACAGCGGATACGAAAAAAGGAAAGATCGAAAAGCTCATACCGGTTTCTTCCGTGCTATCCATGGAGCTTGTAAAGGAGGAGAACTGATGGAATATATAGGGATCGTATTCGGTATATTCGGATTACTTGCGTACGTCGAGCTCTCTTCCCTTAAGAAAAGAGTGGTCACACTGGAAGAGGAGCTCGCGCGCATCGCAGGAACATCCTCATTTGAAGAGCGACGAGCTTTACTTGATGCGGTCGATGCTTATATCGGAAAACAGGTCATCCTGGATCTAAAAGAAGATTTTGAAGATGTAGATATTGTCATGTACGGCAACTCAAAACATGGAACCAACACGATCCTTGATGCAGATGGTGATTGGCTGCTGGTTCGTATCGATTCCGCAAAAGGCAGTAAGGAAAAACTCATCAGAGCTGGCGCCATTCAGCGGATCAGCCTGGTCAACGAAAAATAAGCCGCCTCAAAAAGAGGCGGCTTTTGTTATGTCTTATTCTACGGTGATCACGGTATACACGGGGACCTGATGCAGCAGTACCTTCGTCACATCACCTTCTCTTGCTACATCAAAATCATGGGTCTCACCATCCAGAGTCCAGACGCGGATCCTGCTTCCGGAAAGCTCTTTCAGCATTACTTCCACGTTGCAGACAGGGGTGATCTTATCCAATTTCCCATCATAATCATAGTTCAGCAGGTGGACGAAGGTGCGTCCATCTGCGTCCAAACGCTGCATACCCAGACGGGGATCCGTGCAGGTCACCGTGCTGAGACCGGCGTACATACTTTCAAACGCCTTACGGAAACCCTCCCTGCTCTCCTTCAGATCGTCCTGAATGTCCACGAAGCAGGCCGATCCGGTATCTTTCAGCTTTTTCGCAAGATCCGTATGCTCCGCAAGACGGCCATAGACGAGCACTTTCCCGCCGTGCGCTGCATAATCGAGGATGATATCCGCCTGGTTCTGCGTGATCGTCCAGCAGTCCGGCAGTATGATCATCGGATAGGCGGAAAGCGCCTCTGCCTTGAAATCATCGGGCCGGAAATCACCATCTGGCATCATCTTTACATCATAGACCGCATTTTCAGCGCTGAGCAAACGGATCACATCCCAGAATGGCATGGGTGTCGTGGTGTTGCCCCAGTCCGTCGTCGTAGCTTCCAGATGCTCCAGATTGGACTGGGCCGCATCACCGTTGGCGTCGCCGCCACGATGCGCGTCGCGCCAGTAGTTGCTGCCATAGGAATACAGCACTGCAGCGCCTTTGACCGGCGTCTTGGGATAAAAATCCTCATGTATGTAAAGGAAGTCCTGGATCTGCGTCGTCACGCTTCTGGGCGGCCAAAAAGCATCCTTGATGGTATTGCCCATCCAAGCACCGTAAGGCACGGTCATATTGCAGCCATACACGGAAGCCTCCAGCATGAAGATACGATACAGATCATACCCACGGCCCTTGTCCAATAGCTCCACCAGATCCGGCACGATACCGCCGTAGGGATTTTCCGCGATCAGGACGGTTTTACCGTCACCAAAGCCTGCGGCGTACCGGTAGAAATACGGCTGTCGGAACAGGCTGTGCTCCATTTCGGTGATGATGATGTCCGCTTTAGGCTGGATCGGATAGTACGCAGGCTGGAGATTGTAAAAGTTGCCTGAGACAAGTACCTCGCGTCCGTACTTTTCCTGGCCATACTGTTTCGCGAAATCGACCAGCTCGCTGAAATACCGACGCACCTCGCACACCTGGAATTCCCAGTAGTCCCGGAAGAACGGTGCATCCTTCGGGAATGTGCAGTGGTTCGCGAGCAGATACTCCCGGTAATTGAAGGTATCCAGGTCGATACCATCCCATTCCGCAGAGAGCCTGCCTGCCGCACGGCGGTCCTTCAGATATGCAGTGAACTCCCGCATACAGTCCTTGCAGAAGCAGCCGCCGGAGCCGATGGAGGTCATGGGCAGCTCGCACTCATCCAACTGGATACCCTGCACTCCTGCATCGATCTGGATCGCGATGATCTTTTTCAGATAATCGCGCCAAACAGGGTTATTACGGCACATCTGGTACGCCGTCTGTTCATGATCCTTTACTTCGACCCACCGGGCATGGACAGGTACGCCGTACATGTCCCGGGTGCAGCACTCCTCCCAAAGGTCCGTGACCGTTTCGCCGAGGGAATTGGTGATGCCTGCGGGGTAATAGTCTTTCAGGCTCGTACGGAAGGCATTCGGATACTTGTCCTGGCTGAATTCCCGCAGACCGTACCAGTCGTGCTGTTCATCCATCTGCGCATAGAGATTGAACTTGACAAGCTTTCCGTCCTCGTCAAACACAGCGGGGATCTCCCAGCCCTGCACTTCAAAGACGATCCCAAACAGCTTGATGCCGCGTTTTTCACACTCTTCCACAAAGTCGCGGTCGTTCATGCAGCCATAGAACTGCATGCGAGGATCCACCCGTCCGAACGCTTCATTCTCCAGATACGGAAGACTGATGCTGCCACCCCCCATACCGGCCCAGACCAGCACAGTGCCATGGTACTGTTCCAGATCCTCCAGGTTCTGCACGGTGCGCAGGGGCAGACTTGGATGATAGCAGTGATTATGCTTATACCAACTGTCAAAATATACACCACGTTCCATTGGAAATGCCTCCTGTTTTGGACTTATGATAATTGTTTTATCAATAATTGAAAATGGAGTATTCTAAATTATTAAGGAAAAAAGGCTCCGGAGCATGGAGGTGCGGCGGAATCAAGTTTTCGATTGTATCGTATGATCACCAGTGGTATAATGTGATTCACATCCGAGCGCACCAACTCGGGACTTGAGGAGTTATTATTGATGGAAATCGAATTCAGGAAAGCGGATATAGCAGATGCGGAGCTTCTCATAGAGATCTACAACGCTTCATTTTACAGCGATTATATCAGATATGGCGAATGTCCTGCGTACGGAAGAACCGTAGAGATGATGAAACAGTCGATCCTTGTTTTTCCCAAATTCTTGATCCTCTGCGACAGCAGACCGGTTGGCTGTATTTCCTGTAAAGAGTTGGAAAAAGGAACATATGAAGTTGGATGTTTATGCGTGATCCCGGAGTTTCAGGGAAAAGGAATCGGAACGGCTGCCATGAAATTCGCCAAATCTTATTACCAGGACTGGAATGAATTCACACTGGTAACACCGGTGGATAAAACCGAAAACGTCAGGTTTTACACGGAAAAATGCGGTTTTGATATCCAGTCTATTGAAATGGATGGGCATGTGAAAGTGGCACGGTTCATTTGCCATGCCAGGAGGAACCTATGAGTCACATAGAAAAGTATAAAAAGTATTTTACCAAGGAATACCTGATGGGACCTAACTCGTTCCGGTTGCTTGATGAATTGATCCGCAGGAGCCCTGAAAGTGCTTGCTTTGACCGGACATTGGATCTGGGGTGCGGTTATGCTCTGACATCGCTGTTTATTGCAAATGAAACGGAAGCAGAGCATGTATACGCATTTGATCTTTGGATCCCTGCGACAGAAAACTACCTGAGGATACGAGATCAAGGTCTTGAGGACAAGATCATACCGATCCACGGGGATGCCATGGATATGCCTTTTGCGCAGGATTATTTTGATACCATTATCAGTGTGGACGCATATCATTACTTTGGGTGTAAAGAAGGCATCTTCACCGATAAGATACTGCCCTATGTCAAAAAAGGCGGCTTTGTGATGATCGCTGTTCCCGGATTGAAGGAACCACCGAAGGGCGAGCTGAAACAACTCTTTGAGACATGGGCGGAAGGTGATGATTCAGAACTTTTCAAGACCGCTGCCTGGTGGGAGCATTTATTGAAGGATGAGTGCAAAGACCGATGCAGCATCGAAGTTAAAGAAGCGGAATGTTACGATATCGCCTGGCAGGAATGGTTCGCATCGGGACATGAATACGGCAAACGTGATCAGTCGTTCTTAGAGCAAGGATTGTATGATATCCTGAATTTCCTTCTGATCTATGTCTGGAAAAAATGATCTCCAAATGGATAAAGATCTCAGGCCACTGAAGATGGTTGGCATTTGGCCTGAAACAATCCTCAGATAAAGGAGCGGTCCTATGAAGAAAAGGAGGGTTTTTTACCTGTTTTCCTTTCTCGCAGATCTACTGATCTTTGCGTTGGCTTTCCATGCGGTCTGGCTTGCGGTCCACTTGCGCGGAGGCGGAACTGATTTCAGTACATTCCGGTCTTTCACTACGGAATCCAACACCCTCGCGGGAGCAGTATCACTTCTTGCGGCCGTGTTTACGTTTCCGGTACTGATCGGAAAGAAAGAGTGTGTTCCGAAGCCGGTGCTGATACTGAAATATGTTGGGACCTGTGCGGTCGCACTGACCTTTTTTGTGGTACTCCTGTTTCTGGGAAGGATCTTCGGTCTCCATACGATGTACGACGGCTCAAGTTTCTATATGCATGGGATCATTCCAGTGCTTACGATGGTTTCGTGGATCGTTTTCGACCGGGGGGCACATCTGCGGTACAGGGCTTTCCTTTGGGGACTCATCCCGATCGTACTGTACGGCATCCTGTATCTTGTACAGGTTTTTGTGCGCAGCGTGGCAGATGGGGGATGGCTGGATTTCTATGCCTTTAATATCCACGGAAAATGGCAGCTGAGCGTGATGCTTGTTTTTGCCGGTGCAGCGGTCCTGTGCTTTCTGCTTCTTCTCCTGCACAACTGCTGTGACAGGTAAAGTCTTACCACACAAAAAATGAATATAAGAAGACATCCGTTTCCATAAGCTAATGCTCTTGCTTAGCTCCGATCCGGATGTCTTTTGGTTTTATGATCTTGTTTGCATGAACTCATTCAAATACAGATCTGCCTGATGATTTACAGCATGATCCCATTGATGACCGCACGCACTCTATGATGATGGTACAGTTCTTCGTTCGGCCGCATATTGTGCATATAGGCGACGGCAAACCGATCCACGGGATCCGCTTCTACCCAGATGCCGGTACCACCGGTCCAGCCAAAGTCGCCCAGATGGCCATTGTGGCCGTATTTCTGTGTTAGCAGCGTGCGGAAACCCAGGCCGTAACCATAGCCTGCCAGATAGTCGTTTTCAAAATCCGCCATCTGGACCGGGCCAAGCTGGTTTTCATGCAGCATCGAAACCGTTCCGCTGCCCAGGAACTTTCTTCCTTTATAGGTGCCTCCATTCGCGAGCATCTGCATGAAAACAGCAAAATCATGGGCACTGATCAGAAGGTTCGGACGAGCGCCGGCAGGGACAAGGTCAGGATCCAGTACAGAGAAATCTGTTGTCGGCTCAAACTGACCTGGACCTTTTTTCACGTAATTCGTTACGATCCGATCTTGATTCCAGGGGCGGGCAAATGTATCCGCATCCTCCAACTCCAGAGGATCGATCAGACGGTCCTTAAAGACCTCCCGTAATGGCTTTCCTTCAAAGGTTTCAACGAGGACTCCGGTGATCTCGGAGCCGAATCCGTACTGCCAATGGGAGCCCGGTTCAAACATCACAGGGACCTCGGCCATCGCATGCACTTCCTCAGCGATCGTGCTGGGTCCTTTCTTGAGAAGTTCCGCCATCTGACGGCTCATAGCGGCCAGCGTAGGAGTTGCCGGATCGATGGCCGGCACCATGCAGTAGGGAAGGCCGCACATCATGGCGACTGCATCCCGGATCGTGATCGGTTTCTCCAAAGGCGCCGTTTCGACCTGTCCGTTCGGCAGAGTTATATATTTTTTTGTATTTTTCCATTCCGGAAGATACTCATATAACGGATCGCTGAAAAGGAACTTGCCTTCTTCATAGATCATTCCCAGAATGGCATAGGTAAATAGCTTCGTTGTGGAAGCCTGGCTGAACATACTGTGCAAGTCCACCTTTTTCCCGGATTCGATATTCGCATATCCTGCTTCTCCGTGGTAGATCAGTTCGTCTCCCTGCATCACAGCCACGGCACAGCCGGGGTTCGTCCCCTGCTCTACGAAACGCTTCAGCAGGTCGTCCATTCTTGTAAAATCTTTCATAAAGAACACCTCCGTTTTATCTTTTGCGATTGCGCGCCTGCTCAGGATCTGTACTTATCAAGATCCACAAGGCCTTCCCTTTTCGCAACGATCAGGGCTGCTGCCACGTCTCCCGTGGTGTTGGACATTGTACTGAACATATCCAGGATCGGGTAGACGCCGATGATCAGCCCCAGCGCCTCCACCGGAACGCCGATGGATTTCAGGACGATGCCGACGCAGATCATGCCGGCGCAGGGTATGCCCGGACAGCTGAGCGAAAGCAAAGTGGTCGTCACCATCATGGACAGCAGGCCTGAGGCCGGGATGTCGATGCCATAGGCTTTGGCAAGGAACAGGCCGAAGATCACTATAGTCATGCAGGCTCCATCCATGTTGACCGTCGCCCCCAGCGGAATGGAAAAACTGCAGATCTTCGGCGAAATGCCCATATATTCGGTGCAGTCTTTCATATTGGCCGGCATGGACGCCGCACTGGAAGAGAGGGTGAAGCTTGTCAGCATACCCTCCCTGTGCTTCTTATAGAAGGTCAGCGGGTTCAGCCGTGCCAGGACCAGGATGAGCAGACCGTATACCACCATCATGCAGAAAAGCGCAAGCACCACCGTACCTGAAACACTTAAGACGTACACAAGGGAGGCCCCGCCTACCTGCCGGATCATAAGCGCAATGGAACAGAAGACCGCGATCGGGACGAACCTGGTGATCATGGTGGTCACCGTCAGAAAAAGAGAATTGCATGCTTCGAAGAAATTCTTCAGCACGTCCGAATATTCTCCGATCAAGCCCACGGCGATGCCGCAGATAACGGCGAGGAACATGATCTGCAGGGTATCCCCATTCACGAACGGCTGCAGGAAATTGGACGGGACAATGCCTATCACGGTCTGCAAAAAGGAATTATTTACCGTCAGGTCCAGGTCGACCTTCTGGATCTCATCCGTCATGGACAGCGCAAAGCCTTTTTCTCCGGGATTGATCAACAGCGAAAGGCCTAGTGACAGTATGATAGCGATGATCGTCGTCATGATATACGTCCCCATCACCTTCGCCCCGAGCCGGCCCAGCTCTGACAGGTCCTTAAACTGTGAAATACATGAGACCATGGAAAAGAACACGACCGGCGCGATCACAGCCTTCAGGGCATTCATAAAGATCGTCTGGACCGGGTTCAGCAGATAATTGTTCAGCGAATCTGACACGGTCTGCGGAAATACATACTGCATCAGAACGCCGAAAATCAGACCGAGCACCAGTGCGGCGATGGTCTGGTGCAGCATGGACCGCTCCGCCCCGCCGGTCTGGATCCTCACGCTGTTGACCCCGTTCTTATAGGAGAATTTCAGTTTCTCTCCCTGGGCTTTTAACAGGATCGACCGAATCGCCCGCTGCGCATCCTCATCCTCCAGGTCCCCCAAATCGTCCGTGACGTCCTCATAAGGATCGTACTCACTGCCGGCGACGCGGATCGTGATCTGCGCATCTCCAAAGGTCTTTTTGACGCGCACCCGGACCGTGTCTTCCGGCGACGCATGCTCCAGAAACTGCCCCAGTACCTCCTCTGCGATCAGGAGTGTACGTAATAACAGTTTTCGCTCTGTTCCGATCGTCTTGAGCATGTTCTCGATAAACTTCATGCACTCTGGAAGCGTCTGAACATCCGCGGCAGGATACTGCTGCTTCTGATTGATAAACCGTTTTCTGCTCATAGCTTATTTCCCCTTGAAATAGTCCTCTTGATACACCAGATATAACTCTCTGTTCAGTCTGCCTTTATTGTTCTATGATACTATAGTTTTTTCATAGCTTCAAGGAGGTAATCATGAAGAAGAGTCATGGCCGGAATCGTCGGACCCAGCTCAGGCCAGACCTGTCGTCCCAGTCTATGGATATACTTTGCGATTGTATCGTTTTGTTCCATGTGATACAATGTTATTTAAACACTGTAGTTGCATCGAACATAGGAATCATATTTTAAACCGTGTATGAAAGGGGCAAGAAAGATGACGAAGCGAACCACAGCAATCATAATAGAGGCCGTACCTATTGTATCGGTGATATCTGCACTCGCACTGCTTAAGAGGGAAACGGATTCTATATTTTTAAGAACAGTCACTGCTGTAGTTTTTTTATTCGCATTTCTTGGCTTTGCAGCATTCTTTGCAGGCCGTAAATTAGCAAAGGAAGACAGAGTCGTACGCATCTTAGGCGTGTTTGACTGGTTAGCAACCGCCTGTATCATAGGCATTTATGTACTAGGCATAATCGTTATTGCCATTTGGTAGGGTCTTCTCTCAACGAAATACAACAAGCTCTTCTCCGTCTATATCCAAAATGACACCACAGACCGCTGCCCTGCGCGCTGACGGGACCATGGTCGTCGATGGCAACAACGGGTATGGCCAATGTGACGTGCAGGATTGGACCGACATCACCAAAGCGGTCGCCTACTATACCTGCACTGTCGGTCTGAGATCCGACGGCACGGTGGTCATGAATGGCACGGACAACCAGGGACATTCTTTCGACCTGTCCGACTGGGCAGACATCAAACAGTAAAATCCGACTCCAGATTTGAAAGGTGATAGGATGGATTATAGCAGAAAAATTTCGGAACGACAGTGGAATCTCCCTGATAAGGGAGAACTTGAAAGTCGGCGTGAAGAAACATATATAGATGATATCATTCAGAAAGATCATATTCAGAGAAAAATACTGGAACATCTGGACGGCATTCAGACGGTGTTCGATGGTGGCGCAGGATGCGGACGGTTCTC
>JAILDJ010000195.1 GCA_024689505.1 Clostridiales bacterium | reverse complement strand
GACTTTATTACGGACGATGAGTCCAAGAAAGGAGAGGCCAGACCAATGCCCATACATTCTAACAGCTTCAGCAACAAGATGGATAATATCCTAAATGGATATTAGGAATATCTACCATAAATACATTGTAACAGAAAGGAGTATTTGATGCCAAAATACTTTCTGCCGATCCAGCAGCAGCTCTCAATAGTTGATCAATACCTGCAACAGGTCGCTTCTTCTCTGAAGGATAAGCCCCCCGGCATTCTGAATGTCCAAATCAACCATCGTTATCCGCAGTATTACTTCAAGGCTCGAAAAGATGATCCCCGCGGTACCTACATTCGAAAGGAGAATCTCGAATTCGCCGCCGCTTTGGCACAAAAGGACTATGAAGAGAGATTCCAACAAGCAGCCGAACGGGAAACAAACACTTTGCAGCGTTTGCAAGATCAAGGTCTTCAACGCAGTGCTTCTACGCTTTTTAAAGCATTGTCTGATCCTTATGAAAAGCTGACAGATGCACGAAAAGAGTTGGTACATCCTTATGTGCTGCCAGATGATCTTTTCGTATCCTCCTGGCTTGAGACAAACTATGAAAGGAAACCGTTTTACCCAGAGGATCCTTTGATCCATACGAAGAATGGACAACGCGTCCGCTCTAAAAGTGAAAAGATCATAGCCGATACATTGGATCGTCTTAAGATCCCCTATCTTTATGAGTTCCCGCTGCGGCTTCCATCCGGTATTCTTTATCATCCGGATTTCACTCTTCTTGACGTTCGCGAGCGAACAACGGTGATTCTCGAGCACTTTGGTCTCATGACCGATCAATCCTACTGTCAGACCAGCATGGAGAAACAAGAACAGTATCTACGGGCTGGTTTTATCCCCGGCTATGACCTTCTCTGCACCATGGAAGGCGGGCGTCATACGCTGGACCAGCGCAGTCTCACATGCCTGCTGTCCGCACGTTTCTTATGATGTGCTCATCTCCGTCCAGGCCGGTATGAACCCGGCCTTCTGGGCGACGCGCTGCGAATTGATATGGGAGACTGATGTGCCGTAATAGGGCAGGATCCCCAGATCCAGGATCTCATTCTTCAGAATGGAGACCAGTGTCGGGCCGATCCCAAGGCCCTTCGTCGCAGGATCCACGTTGATACCGATCTGCCACATGGTGGGACTGTCCGCGCTGGCGCCGGCCATGCCCAGGAATCTGCCGTCTTTCCAGGCTCCGGCGCCGATCATATCCGGTGCTGCCGGCTGGAACGAAAAAGCCTCGTCCATACGACCGTCACCACGGAACTGCTCGATCTCGTCGCCGCGATAGAGGACCACGTCATAGTCCACAGGCTGGATCTTTGATCTTTCCGTCGCAATATAGAACGGGTGCAAATGTGTGACGCTGTGTCCGTATTCCTTCAGTTTCTCATTGAGCGGTAGGATGGTCTTAGGCTCCATGAACCATTCTCCGGGAAACGCGGCATACTGTGTCTCGCACCACTTCAGGATCTCCGGAGCCCCGGTAAACAAAAGCTTGTTCTTCAATGATACGGCCTTAAGAAAACAACCCTTTTCTTCATTGAATCGTCTGCGGCCTTCCAACGGCTGATATACATGAAAATGATTGGCGCTGTCGGTCACCTCTTCCACCGGGCAGCAATAATCCAATGACAGTTGTTGATATAGGATCTCTTTCAAGTTTCAGTACTCCTTTTTCGGGACCTCTTTCAAATCATACCGACGCATGAACTCCTTCAGATCCGCGTCGGACCGGATCAGCATGACTTCTTCAAAATGGCCGGTCTTGCGGTCTTTGAAACCAGCTGCCGTCTCACCCGTGCAGATGCTGGCATGCAGCATCGGGATCTTCTCAGCCGGATCGAAGGTCAAGACCTGCTTTTTCTTTCCAAACATGGGATCAGCTCCTTCCATTCAGAGATCTCAAGATGTGGAAGATCACCATCGGCTTTGCTCCTGAACAATACCGGATACAATCCCGCCGATACGGCGCCTTTCACATCGAATTCATAACTGTTTCCACAATACCATACTTCCTCCGGGGCGAGGCCTGTCTTATGCAAAGCCAGATCGAACAGCGCCGGCAAAGGTTTGCGGTATCCATAATCACTGCTTGCGAGGATACATTCAAAATCATGATCCGGCAGCAGGCGGTCGATCCGCCGCCGCAAAACCCGGCCTGACCACTGGATATTGCTGATGACACCGGTCCGGATCCCGCATGCTTTCAACTCTTTCAGCAGAGCAGGCACACCCTCGATCACCCGGCTGTCACCGCAGCCGTCCCAATAGATCTCCTCGATCTTATCGTAAGGCACAGTAAATGTGATGTCCAGCATCTCATACTGCATCCTCAGGTTCTGCAGTTCGGTCAGTTCGAAGCCGGCACTGCGGGCCGCTCCATAGTCTTGAAAGATCCTCGTGCCCCATGCGGCTGACTCCTCCGGCGTAATGCCGCGAGGGTTTTCTTTTATATAAGCGAAGACCGCTTTTTCGCCCTGCAGCGGGTCGAAATCCGGCTCATCCATCAAAGTGCCGCCATAATCGAAAAGGATCATTTTTGGCATCATGTGTCTGTCCTTCCCAACGCGAACTGGCTGTTATACAGTTCCGCATAGAATCCGCCTCGTTGCAGCAGGCTCTCATGATCGCCCTGCTCCACGATGCGGCCGTCCCGCATGACCAGGATGATATCCGCCTCCCGGATGGTGGACAGACGGTGTGCCACGATAAAACTGGTGCGGCCCTGCATCATCTTCGCAAAAGCCCGCTGGATGCGGATCTCGGTGCGGGTATCGATAGAAGACGTGGCTTCATCCAGGATCAGCATGGGTGGCAGCGCCAGCATCAGACGTGTGATGCATAGAAGCTGCTTCTGTCCCTGGGACAGGCCGCCTCCATCTTCGCCGATCACCGTGTCATACCCCTGCGGCAGGCGCTTGATGAAGCTGTCCGCATGGGAGGCCTTGGCCGCTGCGATCATTTCTTCTTCCGTGGCATCCGGTTTTCCGAACACGATGTTTTCACGGATCGTGCCGGCCTTCAGCCAGGTCTCCTGCAGGACCATGCCATATTGAGACCGCAGGTCCTTGCGCGTTGCTTTCTGAACGTCCGTGCCATCCACATAGATCGCACCTTTCTGTGGATCATAGAAGCGCATGAGCAGGTTGATCATGGTGGTCTTGCCGCAGCCCGTCGGTCCAACGATGGCCACCCGCTGGCCAAGCGAGACTTTCAGGTTGAAGTTTTCGATCAACCGCTGCTCCGGGACATAGGAGAAGGAGACGTTCTCGATCTCGACGCGGCCTTCTGCCCGCCGCACACCCTTTGCATCCAGGGTACCCAACGGCTCCGCCGGATCAGCGTCCGGTGTCTGCGGCTCTTCCTCGATCAATTCAAAGAGACGAGCCGCGCAGGCAAGCGCATTCTGCAGTTCGGTCACTACACCGGAGATTTCATTGAAAGGCTTGGTATACTGGTTCGCATAACTCAGGAATGCTGACAGCTGACCGATCGTCAGCAGGCCTCTTAAGGCCGAGAACGCACCCACGACGCCGACGCCGGCATAGACCAGACTGTTGACGAAACGGGTCGCCGGATTGGTCAAAGAGGAAAAGAATGTAGCGCGCAGGGAATATCTGCGCAGCCGCTCGTTGATCTCAGCGAACCGGCTGATGGCTGCCTTTTCATGTCCAAAGGCCTGCACTACCTTCTGACCGCCGATCATTTCATCGATCAACGCCGTCTGCTCGCCGCGGGTCTCCGACTGCAGGCGGAACATGGTAAAGGTATGCTTCGCGATGAACGCGGCTACGAACAACGAGATCGGTGTGATCACCACCACCACGATGGTGATCAGCCAGTTGACCGACAGCATGAAACCCAGGGTCCCGATGATGGTCAGCACACCGGTGAACAACTGGGTGAAGCCCATCAAAAGGCCGTCCGCGAACTGGTCCGCATCCGCGATGACCCGGCTCACGATCTCGCCGGTGGGATGCGCATCGATGTAGGACAGCGGCAGGATCCCGATCTTACGAAAGGCGTTCCGGCGCACATCGCGCACGATATTGTATGTCAGGCGATTGTTGCATATATTCATGACCCACTGCGCCGCGGCCGTGATCACGATGATGATGCCTCCGCGCAGGAGGATCGGTTTGAGCTTATCGAAACTGACCTTACCCGGCGCGGCGATATGGTCGATCGCCTGGCCGATCAGGATTGGGATATACAGGGTAAGCACGACGGTGAGTGCCGCCAGCAGGATGGATATGATGAGATATACGCGGTACGGACGGATCGTCCGCAGTACCTTGCGCAAGGTCTCTTTCTGAGAGGAGTTTATAACTGCCATCACGCACTCACCTCCTCTCTTTTCGGGAACTGAGAATAGTAGATCTCCTTATAGACCTCGCATTTCTCCAGCAATTCTTCATGGGTGCCCAGTCCGACCTGCGCACCATCATCCAGGACCAGGATCTGATCCGCGTGCATGATAGAAGACGTCCGCTGCGATACGATGAAAGTCGTCGGTTTGGGATCCAGGTGCTCAAGTGCCTGTCGCAGCTTCGCGTCCGTAGCGAAGTCCAGCGCGGAAGCACTGTCATCCAGGATCAGGATCTCAGGCTGCCGGACCAACGCGCGGGCGATGGTCAGCCGCTGTCTCTGCCCACCGGACAAATTGCGGCCATTCTGTTCGACCACGGCATCCAGTCCACCCTCTTTCTGGTCCACGAATTCTTTCGCCTGGGAGATCTCCAGCGCCTTCTGCAGTGCTTCCTCCGACGCGTCCGGATTGCCCCATAGCAGGTTTTCCCGGATCGTCCCCTGGAACAATTGTGCTTTCTGCGGCACCAGACCGATCTTCGCGCGCAGCGCTTCCTTTGAATAATATTGGACCGGCTGTTCTTCCACGCGTACCTCACCATCGGTCGCATCATAGAAACGCGGGATCATGTTGATGACAGAGGTCTTTCCGGAGCCGGTACCGCCGATGATACCGATGGTCTGCCCTTTCATGACTCTGAGATTGATATCGGTCAAAGCCTCCGCGCCGGCCCCGGGATAGGTCAGGCAGGCATGCTGGAAAGCCACCACCGTGTCCGGTGTCAGCGAAAAAGCACCGGCGGGCAGCACTGTCGTGTTTTCACCCAGTGTGCCGAACGTTTGGGACGGTTCGATATCCAGCACGGCCTGCACGCGGTTCGCACACGCCAGTGCTTTATTGATCTGGATGATCAGGTTGGCCAGTTTGACCAGTTCGATCAGGATCTGTGACATATAGTTGACCAGAGCGATCACCTGCCCTTGCGTCAGGATGCCTCGGTCGACCTTGATGGCACCGCTCCACAGCAGCACCAGAGTCGCCGCATTGATGATCACATAGGTGACCGGGCTCATGATCGCGGAGATCCTTCCCACATACAGCTGCAGGTTCCACAGGGTCTCATTCTTGGTATCAAAGTCCTCGGCCTCCGCCGCTTCCTTGTTGAACGCCCGGATGACCCGGCTGCCGGTGAGATTCTCTCGCGTGATGCCCAGAACATCGTCCAGTGCAGACTGCACCTTTCTGAACAGCGGAATGGAGACCAACATCACCCCAAAGACCACCACGGAAAGCAACGGGATCGTGACCACGAAGATCAAAGCAGCCCGTGCATTGACCGTAAAGGCCATGACCATGGCACCGAATACGATGAACGGAGATCGCAGCAGCAGGCGCAGCGCCAGGTTCAGTCCATTCTGGATCTGGTTGATATCACTGGTCAGACGGGTGATGAACGTGGCGGTCCCTGTATGATCCTGATCCGCGTAGGAAAGCTCCTGAATATGGGCGAACAATGCATGTCGGACCTTTGATGAGAAGCCAACGGCTGCTTTTGCGGAGAAATATTGGGCTGTGAATGCACATAGCATGCCAACGAGCGCCAAAGCGACCAGTACGCCGCCCATTTTGAAGATCATGCTTTTATCTCCGGCGGCAATACCTTTGTCGATGATCGCCGCCATGACCAGCGGTACGATCAAGTCAAAGGATGCTTCCAACAGCTTGAACAGTGGACCCAAAATGGACTCCAGCTTGTATTCCTTCAAATATACGATCAGTTTTTTCATGGATCGTACTCCTTACGATGTAGTCAGATCGAGGATGTCATAGATCTCATGCAGATCCCGGATCTCGTAGTCGATGCGCGGCCGCTCTGCCGTTTCGTCCACCGCAGCACCCGCAGCGACTTCGGGATGATACCAGCAGGTTCGGATCCCGACGTTGACCCCGCCCTGGATGTCGCTGGTCAATGAATCTCCGACGATCAGGATCTCCTCTTTACGGATCCCCGGTACATCCGCCTCCAACCGTTCGCACACCGGGATGAAGAATCGGGCGTCGGGTTTCTCGAATCCGATCTGGTCCGAGATGAAGGCTCCGTCCAGGAGCTGATCCAGGCCTGACCGCTCAAGTTTCTTGGTCTGTGCGGCCAAGGTCCCGTTGCTGGCGCCGTATTGCGGGATCCTGCCCTTCAGCTCTGCCACGATTTGGTCCGCATCGTCACAGAAAACGATGGTATCACCCAGGGCGAGCTGATATTTCTTGTTGAAAGCAGCCGACAGCCTGGGATCCACGCCGATCACAGAGAAGAAATCCTCGAACCGCCGCACCAGGATCTGCGGTTTTTCCATCTCACCGCGTTCCAGTTTTTTCCAGTACGCATCGTTGATCTCTGCGTAGGTGGCGAGCATTGCATCTGTGCAGTCACCAAACCCGTATTCCGCAAACAAGGTTCGGATCGCGGCCTTCTCCGCAGCTTTGAAGTTCAATAACGTTCCATCCACGTCCCAAAGCAATGCCCGGATCATGCTTCCGCCTCCATCAAAAGGCTGGGAAAGTCCTTACGGAACCGCTCTTTATCTTCTTCGGACAGTTCCAGATACAGCCGCACGTTCTCCATGCTCATGTTGCCGATGGAGAACAAAAGCTCCGTGAAGTCCTTTTTGTTATACCCAAACTCTGCTTCCCAGTCGCAGAGTTTTTTCATGCCATAGTAATAGCAGGTGAAATATCCAGGCGTATTCATCTGGGACTGCACCTGGCCTCGGGCTACATGCCGGGCGAAGCCCAACTCATCCATGTAGAGCCGGGTAGCCTCTTCCACGGACTTTCCAAAATAGAAGAGCATCAGATCCGCCTTGATGCGTACAGAAGTATGATGCCTGCGATAGGCTACGAACAGAGGGAACCAGAGGTCTTCACCAAAGATCCACTCGAACGCCCGCTCCGTACGATGGGCCGTTCCTTCGATCAGCGGTATATGCTTGGCACCGATCTTCAGCGTCTGCGGCAGCGGATCGGTGATCCCGCGCACGAACTGCACATGATGCCCGGGATAGGTCTCATGCATGGCGTTCATCTTGATCCATCCATCGGTGATCTGCTGATAATTATACTGGTTCAGGAACATCTGTCCCACGATGGGCCACTGGTGCACATCACCATTCTCATAACCGCCCCAGGGATAGGATTCTCTGAGCTGTGAAGGGACCTTCAGGCAGACGCACTGTTCATCCTCCGGCAGATCCACGAATTCATGGGCCAGTGCGCGGGTGCGCGCCAGATAGACCTTGGCTCGCGCATACATTTCTTCCGGGCTGTCACACGGACCTGCGTATTTCCACAGCAGATCATTGGCCTCTCCCACCGTCTGCGGCAGGGGCTCCTCGACACCTGTCATACGGATGGCACGTGCCGCACGATCCAACACTTCCGCACGCGTTTTCTCGATCTCCTGCTCGTACCAAGCCAGCAGTTCATCAAGCTCGACCCCCAGCTTTTCGTGCAAGAGGCGACCGTACTCGTCCCCTTCCATTTTGACGAAGCGCTCCGCATCGGGCACCTGTTCTACTGCAGGCGCTGTTTCCGTGATCAATTCCTGACGGACCCAGGTCTGCCACTCCAGCATGTGATCTGCCAGCGTGTACAAGGCCTGCTGCGCCTGATCCACTGCTTCCTCTCCCAGCGGGGTGAACCAGTCCGGCACTTCTTCCGCGATCCAGCGCAGATCCTGCACCGCGAAGGTCACTCCATCCGCCCAGCGGATCAATTCCTTCTGGGCTGTATCTTTCATGAACGGACGCACCGTCTCCCATACAGAGTGCTGGTTCTGCGCACGCAGCAGAAAATCCTGAAAACGCTCTTTAAGCGGTCGGCAGTCGCTGCGCATCAAAGCGGAAAAACCCCATCCGCTATGTAGCAGGCGGCTGGCCGGATTGCGATACGGCGCTTCGACTTTCTCCCGCATGGCTTCAAGATAATCATTCAAATGGTTCTTGATCAGCTGATAGACCGGATCCGGCGCTTCGATCTCTTGCGCCCGACGGCACAGAGCTTCATAGCGCCCCATCGTTTCCGCCTGCGTATCCGGCGTCTCGATGACCAGATCCTTTTCTTTACGGCCGTATCCTTCAAATAAGACGATATCCCTGTCCAATGCACGATAGTCCTGGGTCAATGTTTCATTTCTCACTGGGGTGTTTCTCCATTCCATTCCGCATAGAATTCATGTAAAAAATCTACCATCACCTGGTGACGATGTTCCGCCATCCGGTGCGCTGTTTCGGTATTCATCATATCCTTCAGCAAAAGCAGTTTCTCATAAAAATGATTGATCGTGGTATTGCTGTTTTTGCGGTATTCTTCCGCGGATTTTCCCGGCTGCGGCAAGATGTCCGGGTCATACATGAGCTGACCGCGGGTCCCGCCATAAGCAAATGTACGACCGATCCCGATGGCGCCAATGGCGTCCAGTCGATCTGCGTCCTGCACGATCTTGCCCTCCAGCGTATCCGGCACCTCCGTATCCGCACCCTTGAAGGACACTTTCCGGACGATGTCGAACACCTGCTGCTGTTTTTCCGCAGGAATACCATGCCGCCGCATCAGACGTTCTGCATTCTCCGTCGCGCCGAACGCCGCACCGGTCAGTTTATAGTCATCCACGTCATGCAGCAGGGCTGCCAAAGCGCAGAGCTCCGCGTCAGCACCCTCTTCCGCAGCGATCTGCCTGGCCAGCCGCACCACTCGCTCCGTGTGGAACCAGTCATGACCGGAGGCATCCCCGGCAAAGAGATCCTGCACTTCCTCTTCGAGGGAAGGCTGATACACGACCTCGAATTCCTCGCAGACCACGGGCATATCTTCTGTAAAGGCGAAGCCCTCTACCTCGCTCATTTCTCTTGTAAAGAAATCCCGATGGACGATACGCCAGCTGTCCAGGGACCGGTCGTCCTCGCCTTCCTTGTACGCATGCGCGGCACTGACCTCAGAAAATGGAACGATGGTCACCTTGGTCGTACGGATCACACAGACTGCATCCTCTCGGCTATCCAGGATGACACTGTATTCTCCCACTTCCGGGATCGGTTCTCCCTCCGCCTCATACAGCGGGAAGGATGACGCCGTCGCGGTCTTGATCCCGCTGCAGACCAATTCTGCCAGAAGATCCGGTGCATCGCCGAATGCCCAGGCTTCGTATCTGCCCGACAGACCGGATCGTTCCCATAATGTTTCCGCACGCATAGGCATAAAGCTCCTTTTTTGCTGTTATTATGCTTATTATAAGCTTTGCCCCAAGTAAAGACAAGAATTGTTTTCTTATTTTCTTTTAGTTATTTTTAGTAAAACTATTGCTTTTTACCTTATCCTATGTTACACTAAAGTCAAGAAACGATAGGAGGTGTTGTATATGTCCATCAAACGTTTAGCTCCCTGGATGCTGGTCCTGGTCACGATCATCTGGGGCTCTGGCTTCGTCGCGTCCCAGGCTGCCATCGACGGCGGATACAGCTCGTCGTTCATCATGTTCGGCCGCTTCACTGCCGCGGCTTTGACCGTGGGTCTCTTTTTTCATAACAAACTCCGTGGATTTCGTAAACAGGAGCTCTTGATGAGCCTGCTCTCCGGTGTACTGCTGTTTGCTTCTTTCCTGATCCAGACCATCGGTCTGCGCTATACGACACCCTCCAAAAACGCCTTCTTGACCGCAACCAACGTGGTCATGGTCCCGTTCATCTATTGGGTGATCGCAAAAAGACGTCCCTCCATCGCTGCTTTCTTCTCTGCTATCATCTGCTTCGTTGGTGTCTCCATCCTTTCCGTAGATTTCTCAGAAGGGTTCGTCTTTCAGGCCGGAGATCTTCTTTCACTGCTCTGTGCTTTTTTCTTCGCCCTGCATATGGTCGTGATCGACCGCTTCGCAGCCCGCATGGACGCACTGCGTCTGACTTTCGGGCAGTTGGCTGGCGCTGCTTTATGCGCCTTGATCCTCTGTCTGATCCGGCTCCCGCAGGCCATGGAAGACGTGCATCTTTTGACCGTTCCGGGTGCAGCACGCACCGGTGCTTTCGCCATCCTGTATCTCGGTCTTTTCTCCACCTGTCTCTGCTACTTTTTGCAGACACATGCCCAGGTCCACGTCGAAGCATCCAAAGCCGCTCTCATCCTCTGCATGGAATCGGTCTTCGGCACACTCTTCTCCATACTTTTCGGATATGAACATCTGAAACTCACCATGATCATCGGAGGTCTGATGATCCTCTTCTCCATACTCTTTGCAGAGCTAAGATCCGGGAAAAAAGCCTGAAATTACCTATGAAACAAACAGTAAAAAGCCAGGTATCATCAGATACCTGGCTTATATTATGCAGACGGGCCGGAAAAGGTCGATCCGGCTCAGAAAAAGGGCCAACGGGAAAGCAGCAGCCCGGGGATCACCACGATCAGGAAGAACGCCCAGCTCACCAAAGTAAAAGTTTTCACAAACGCACGGCCTTGACCGGGATATTCCCGCACATAGATGCGGTAGTTGATCACGGACGCAAGGGAGCCGATCAAAGAACAAAGCCCCGCCGTATCCGCTCCGTATATGAGGCCTGCAAAGTTCTCTGTGAAAGGATACAATACAATGGATGCCGGCACATTGGAAATGATCTGGCTCAGTCCGATCGCCCACCAATACTCTCGCCCGGCCACAGCCCGACGCAGCAGATCAGCGACCTTCTCATTAGCGGTGATAGAACTGGAAAACACGAAGAAGCACAGGAAGGTGACGATCAAGACGTAGTCCACCTTCCGCAGCAGCTGACGATCGAAGATCAGGATCGCCCCCAGCACAATGCCGACTGCCACATACCAGTATGCTGTCCGACTGACGATGACGGCCAGGATCAGCAAAAACAGCATTCCATAGAGGATGCGCTTTTCTTTTCTTGCAGGATCCCAGGGCGTCTCCGCACCGACTGCTGAGATCTCCTCCTTTGGATCTTTCCGATAGAGGAAATAGACAAAGCCCACCAGCAGGATCGCGGACATGACGCACAGCGGCAGCATATGCAGCATAAAATGGCCGGTGCTGACCCCTGACTGCCCATAAAGGAAAAGGTTCTGAGGGCTCCCGAAGGGCATCAGCAGACTGCCGCGTATAGCCGCGATATTCTCCATCGAGAGCACCGGCAGGATGTACCGTTCCTTGCCTCCACTGCGAAACAGCAGGATCGTCAGCGGGACAAAAATGATCAGCGATACATCGTTGGTGACGAACATGGAACTGAAAAAGACACCGAAGATCAGGAACAGCGAAAGACTCGTCATCCGTTTCAGTTTCGATGCTGATCCAACCAAGGGACGCAGGACGTTCTCCTGTTTGAAACCCTCCAGCACGCAAAGCATCATCAGCAGGGTCCCCAACGTCCGCCAGTCGATTTCATGAAGCAATTGCTTCGAAGGCGGCGTAATGATCATTGCCGCCGCTGCTGCCGCCAATGACAGGCTCAGCATCAATTCTTTCTTTAAAAAACCCAGGACTCTTTTCACTGATCCATGTTCCCCTTAAGATCATTCTGTTTCACGATAAGTTTTACAGTTGGTGCTCCCGGATCCAGGCGGCGACCTTCTCGGCTACCTTCTTTACGGTACCTTCCTCAAAGGGACTGTCCAGACCCACGTATTTCACGGTATCAGCAAAGCGGCGGGTGCCGGCGCTGCGGATGAACTGCATGTATTTCTCCCAGGCAAGATCCGCATCTTCCAGGGACAGCATCCAGAACTGGAAAGCCACGATCTGCGCTAACGCGTAATCGATATAGTACAGCGGGTTCATGAAGACATGCAGTTTGTACTGCCATCCGGCATAACGGCTATAGAACGGGATATCTTCATAATCTGTCAGATGGGGCTGGAACGCCTCCAAAAGCCGCTTCCACTCCTGATGCCGTTCTTCCGGTGTCCAGTCCGGATTCTCAAATGCACTGTACTGGAAGGCATCGATGATGCAGGCATAAGGGATGAACGACAGCGCGTTCTCCGCGTGTGCGATCTCGTACTTCGCTGTATCCTCCTTCAGCAGCAGTTCGTGGAACTTCGCCGTCAGGAATTCCATGCTCATGGAATGACACTCTGCCGTCTCACTGCTGTAGCGACGCAGATAGCTGTTGCCCTCGAAGGTCGGATCCCGATAGGCGGTGTATCCCTCGAACGCGTGGCCGGCTTCGTGCGTCAGCACGTCCACGTCTCCGGAACCGCCGTTGAAGTTGGAAAAGATGAACGGTGCTTTGTATTTCTCGATCGATGAACAGTACCCGCCAGGCGCCTTGCCCGGTTTGGACTCGACCTCCAGAAGCCCGTTATCGACCATGAAATCAAAGAATTCCGCGGTCTCCGGGGACAGGCGATGATACATTTCCTGCGCCGC
>JAILDJ010000183.1 GCA_024689505.1 Clostridiales bacterium | reverse complement strand
CCGAAACCGCGCAGATCCATCGCGTTGCTGACGACTTCGACCCGGTCCAGAGAAGAAAAGATCAGAGGTACGAAGATGTTCATCATGTTCTTCAGGCGGGTACCGAGCTTCTCCTTGCGGGACAGGTCCAGACCGCGCGCCTGCTGTGCCAGCGAGATATCGTTGTAGTCGCGGATCATGTCCGGGAAGTAGCGCAGCGTCAGGGAAACAGCGAAGGCGGCTTTATACCCTACGCCGATGCGGTTCAGGGAAGCGGCGAACTCACTGGGGTTCGTGGTGAAGATGAACATCATGCCCAGCGGGATGACGGCCGCGTATTTCAGCATCTTTGTGAATTGATACAGAAGCTGCTCCAAGGTGACGGTATAATGATCCGTGATGCGAAACAGCACATGGCTGGTACCGTAGATGGACTCACCATAGTGCGGGCTGAACAGGAAAGTGAGAAAGAAGTTGATGACCAGGAAGCCCGTGATATAGTACATCATGATGCGGACCTGGCGGAACTTGATCTCCGAGACGTGCAGCACGATGAAAGAGATGATCATGATCGCTATGATGACGCGGGCATCGAAGGAAAACATGACGCCGAAGGAGAGCAGCAGGAAGCAGATCAGCTTGGTCACGCCGGAGAGGTTGAAAACGAAATTATCTCTCTCGATATAATCGAACAGTTTACTTTTCATCATGGCGTTCTTTCTCCTCGTGGTCAATGAACTGCTGCACGAAGCCTTGCGGATCTTCCAGACCCGCCCGGGTCGCCAGTTCATACAGCGACGTCAGTTTCAGGTTGGCCCGCTCGGCCATGTCCGCATCGGTCAGGATGTTGACGGCGGTGTCGTCACCGATCTTCTGCCCGTCGGAAATGACGATGGCGTGGGGCGTGTATTCCAGCATCAGATGCATGTCGTGCGTGATCATGATGATGGTGACACCCAGTTCATTGAGTTCGCGCAGGAATTCCATGATGTCGGTATAATGGTGATAGTCCTGCCCGGCCGTGGGTTCATCCAGGATCAGGATCTCGGGATCCATGACCAGCATGGAGGCGATGGTCACCCGCTTCTTCTGACCGAAGGACAGGGCGGATATAGGCCAGTTGCGCATCGGATACAGGCCGCAGATCCCCAATGCTTTGGCGACTTTGGACTGGATCTCCTCCTCGGGCACCTTGCGGATGCGCAGGCCTAAGGCGACCTCGTCGTAGATCATGGACTTGGAGATCATCTGGTTGGGGTTCTGCATGACGTAGCCGATCTTCAGCGACCGTTCCTTGATGGTCCAGTCGTGGATGTCCTGGCCGTCGAAGAGGATCTGTCCGTTGTCCTCGGTGACGAACCCGCAGATAACCTTGGCCAGCGTGCTTTTGCCGGCGCCGTTGGTGCCGACGATGGATACCATCTCGCCCCGGCGGATATCGAAATTGATGTTTTTCAGGATCCTGCGCTTCTTGGTGTACTGGAAATCCAGGTTCTTAACGGAGAGGATGACCTCGCCCGGTTCTTTGACCGGATGCGGCGGCTGTGCCTTGTGCCAGCGGATCAGCGGCTCTTTGACCGCATCGATATCCAGCGTATCCAGGTAGCCGGGATGCATTTCCGGCGTGAGCTTGACGCCCGCGTACTTCACTGCGGTGGCGTAGAGCGGCTCGCGATTGCCTAAAGCACGCAGTGTATTCGAAGCGATCAGCTCGTCCGGGGAACTGTCAGAAACGATATGCCCATCATCGATGACGATGATGCGGTCCACATGGCGGTACAGGACGTCCTCGATACGATGCTCGATGATGACGATGGTCTTATTGTAGTCCTTGTGGATGCGGTCGATCAGGTCGATGGCGGTCTTACCGGTCAAAGGATCCAGGTTGGCCAGCGGTTCATCGAAAAGCAGCACATCCACATCATCGACCATGACGCCGGCCAGGGCGGTACGCTGTTTCTGTCCGCCGGACAGATCGAAGGGAGAAGAAGATAGATGAGTGCCCATGCTGACCATGTCGGAGACCTGCTGCACGATCTCTTTCATCTGCACTTGCTCCATACGATCGTTTTCCAGGGAGAAAGCGATGTCCTCGCCTACCGTCAGGCCAACGAACTGCCCATCAGAGTCCTGCAGGACCGTACCGACGTGTTTGGAACGTTCAAACAGGCTGCTTTCATCGGAAGTTTTACCAGCGACCTTGATAGTGCCGGTGATCGTTCCCTTGTATGAGTAGGGGATCAAACCATTGATGCAGTGGGCCATGGTGCTCTTGCCGCAGCCGGAAGGACCGACGATCAGGACCTTTTCACCGGGATAGATATCCAGGTCGATATCATACAGCGTCGGTTCCTTTTGACTGAAGTATTGAAACGTAAAATCGTGGAAGGAAATGATCGGTTCCATCGGATCGCTCCTTGTTTTGAGATAGTCCTATCTTATAAGAATCAGTAGGAAAAGGCAAGAGGTTTTTGTTGACGAAACAGGCATTTCCATGTATACTGAAGGGTGCCTTAAAGCAAGTAATTATTGGTAAAATACATAGCAAGGAGAGAAATATGTCTAACTACACCGATCCGGGCTTCAAGCAGAACATGAAGCTGAGAATGAATTTCAATAACATGATGGCTCAGTTCGTAGGAGCCAAAGGTATCACCGAGGAGGAGATCGCCGCTATTGCCGATAAGATCGAGGCCGCTGAAAAGGCCATGATCGAAAAGCGTGCCCGCGGCGAGATGTTCTGGCGTGAGCTGCCTTATATCCAGGAAGAAGTCATCGAAGACATCCTGGCCTATGCGGCTGAAATGAAAGATCAGGTCGAGAACTTCGTCGTGCTGGGCATCGGCGGTTCCGCGCTCGGCCCCATCGCCACACAGCAGGCCCTCAATCATCCGTATTATAACGAGCTGCCCCGCGAGAAGCGCGGCGGATGGCCTCGTTTCTATGTGGCCGACAATGTCGATCCGGAACGTCTGGTCTATTTGTTCGATATCTGTGATCCGGCCAAGACCCTGTTCAACGTGGTCTCCAAATCCGGCGGCACTTCCGAAACCATGTCCCAGTTCATGATCATCAAAGAAATGCTCGAGGAAAAACTGGGTAAGGAAGAGACCTGCAAACACATCGTCTGCACCACGGACGCCGTCAAGGGCAATCTGCGTCCCATCTGCGAGCAGGAAGGCTACAAGAGTTTCATCATCCCGAATGGAGTCGGCGGACGTTTCTCCGAACTCTGTCCGGTAGGTCTGCTGCCGATGGCCATGACCGGTCTGGATGTGCGTGAGATCCTTGCCGGTGCTGCTTACATGGATGAGCTGTGCCAGAACGAGGACACCTTCAAGAACCCCGGCTACATGTACGCGATCCTGAGCTACATCGCCATGCGGCAGGGCAAGAACATCCAGGTCATGATGCCGTACGCAGATTCCTTGAAGTTCATGAGCGACTGGTTCGCACAGCTGTGGGCCGAGTCTTTGGGCAAACAGTTCGATAACGATGGCAAGGTCGTCAACGTCGGTCAGACGCCGGTCAAGGCGCTGGGCGTTACCGATCAGCACTCTCAGGTACAGCTGTATGCCGAAGGTCCGTACGATAAGATGATCGTCTTCCTGGGTGTGGATAAGTTCCGCCAGGAGATCACCATTCCGAAGATCTATGGCGAGATCCCGTCTCTGGGCTTCCTGGGCGGCGCGACCCATACGCAGCTGCTGCAGACCGAGCAGATGGCCACCGAGTACGCGCTGATGAAGGCCGGCAAGATGAACATGACCATCACGCTGCCGGAAGTCAACGCCTTTACGCTGGGCGAGCTGATGTACTTCTTCGAGATCGCGACCGCGTTCGCCGGTGAGCTGCTGAACATCAATGCGTTCGATCAGCCTGGTGTAGAAGGCGGCAAGAATGCTACCTACGCTATGTTCGGACGTCCGGGCTATGAGGAAAAGAAGGCAGAGTTGGATGCACGTCCTGCACAGGATCCGCGCTTCATCATCTGAGAAAAAAGCATACAATGAATATAAAAATAGAAAACACTGTAAGCGCGACCGCTTACGTCGTAACCGGGGCTTTGGCGATGATCACCGCCGAAGTCCCGATTCGTAATATGGAAGAAGAAGCTGTGGAATACTCCGTCTATGACCAGATCATCAGCCCGGAAGGGACTGTGCTGACGACGACGGAATCCCGCGGGCGGCTTGGTGCCGGCGCTGAAGAGACGATCCTGGACGAACTGCTGCGGGTGCGGGATCCTCAAAATGAACTGCAGGGCTACAAACTGCGCGTGCTGCTGCGCGTCGGTGATGTGTATGTAGATACTAAAGAAGTGGGGATCCGGGTCGTATGAATGCGGCGAACCGTAAAAACTTAAGGATCGTAGGCTTCATGCTGGCCTTGTTCTGTGCTTTGACCTTCGGTGTCGCCCGTTTTTATATGTCCGAAGGCCTTACATGGACTTCAGCCCGCATCGTCAATACGGTATTTTATGTGTTGATGGCGGGGCTGTCGCTCCTCATGATGAGGCTCTCCGACTATCGTTTCAAGGATTTCGGCGTCTTCTTCTTTTCGCTATGGTGGCAGCTTCTGGTCGGCTTCGGTATCGCGGCCGCCTTCACGGTCATCGGCATGTTGGCCACTGGAGGGTATGTGATCCCCACGGACTGGGGGTATCTTGTGCCCAGCCAGATCTTGACGGGTATCGCCGAGGAACTGTTCTGGCGTGGATTGTTATTGAAACTGATGGGAGAACTGCTGCATTCCAAGCGGAAGGCGGTACCTCTCAACGCGCTGCTGTATGGGCTCTGGACCTGGCCCCTCACCCACAGCTGGGTCACCGTGATCCTCAGCGCGTTCATCGGTCTGGCCTTCGCCACCGTGCGCGTTGAATATGATGAAGAAATGGGCATCCCGGGACTGGCCTTTGCCCATATCCTAATGAATGTTTTTTAAATAGCAGAAAGGATGGTGACCAGCGTTGGTACCTAAGTTTGGCGATGGCCGCGACAGTTTCTTTGAACGGCGGCTGGGTATGTTCGTCCATTGGGGGCTGTACAGCATCCATGCATGGCACGAGCAGGAACTCTGGCGGCAGGGAACACCGCGCAAGGAGTATGAGGCGTTGATGCGCGAGTTCGATCCGGTCAAGTTCGATCCAGACCTATGGATCGATGCGGCGGAATCGGCCGGGATGAGCTTCATCTGCTTCACGACCAAGCATCATGATGGTTTCTGCATGTGGGATACCCAGTATACGGACTACAACATTATGCACACGCCGTATGGGAAAGATATCCTGAGGGAGCTCGCGGATGCCTGTCAGCGCCGCGGTATGCAGCTGGGTCTGTATTACTCGATCCCGGACTGGCATCATCCCAATTACAACAACCAAGGCCGGCATCATCAGATGTTCGGTCATCGGGCGGGGGACGAGCCGGACGAGGAGAAGTATTTCACCTTTGTGAAGAATCAGGTGGAAGAGCTGCTGACCGGCTATGGTCCGATCTGCCAGTTGTTCTGGGATGTCAACGTCGATGAGTGGTTCGAGCCGGAATTCAACGAGCAGGTCCGCAAGTGGCAGCCGGGCATCGTGATCAACGATCGTGGACCCGGTCCGGGTGATTTTGCTACACCGGAACGCATGATCCCCGAGGGCAAAGAATTTGCGAAGCCGACGCAGGGCAATTCCGCCTTCGGCCGCGAAAGCTGGGGCTTCCGCATTGATGAGGATTATTACGCAGACAAGTACCTGATCGGTTCGATCGACAAGATCCTGTCGATGGGTGGTACCTATCTCCTCAACGTCGGTCCGAAGGCCGATGGGACGCTGGCTGAAGAGAACATCAAATCTCTGAAGGTCATCGGAGACTGGTACAAAAAAGTGAAGGAAGCTTTTGAGGGCTGTCATCCGGCTTCCTACCTGATCAACGATGATTTCTGGGGACTGGATCAGAAGATCATCCGTGATCGTATCTGGACGACGCGCAAGGGGAACTCAGTCTATGTGCATCTGCCGGAAGGTGCGCAGAGCACGGGCCTGATCCTCAAACCGGTGCGCGTGCTTCCGCGCAAAGTAGTACTGCTCAATAACGGGCAGGAGCTCAAAGCGAAAGTGGAAGTCACACCGTGGCATTATATGGAACCGGCCTGGCTGCATGTGATCGGTCTCCCGACCAACGAAATGCAGGATACCGTTATGGTGCTCCGACTGGATTTTGATGAAGAGGACTTCATCTGATAAAGGAGAAGAACTATGGAATTTAAAGAACTCATCGTGGAACGCAGAAGTGTACGCAAGTACAAGGATCAGCCTGTGGATATGGAACTTCTTAAGCAGATCGTGGAGCAGGCGCAAATGGCACCCTCCTGGAAAAACTCACAGACCGCCCGCACCTATGTGGCCGCGTCTCCTGAGATCCTGGAAGAACTGCGGGAAAAGGGCCTGCCGTCCTTCAATCAGAACAGTTCCAGGAACGCGGCTTTGATCGTGACCACCTTCGTCCGCGGCGTATCCGCATTTACGAATGGTCAGCCGGACACCGAACTGGGTGATAAATGGGGCGCCTACGATCTGGGCCTGCATGATGCATACCTGGTCCTGGCGGCCAAGAACGCCGGCCTGGATACGCTGATCATGGGCATCCGTGATCCTGAGGCGATCCGCACGCTGCTTGGGATCCCCGAAGAGGAGGATGTCGTATCAGTGATCGCGGTCGGTTACCGTGATCAGGAACCGGGTCTTCGTCCGCGCAAACCGTTGGAAGAGGTCGCCAAATTCTATTAAGCCGTCATGAAAGATATCATTTTACAGAATCCGATCTGCGCCATCTTACGAGGCGCGGATCCAAGGGAGGTCATCCCTTACGCGACAGCCGTGTTCAACGGCGGTGTGCGCATGTTCGAGGTCGCTATGAATACCGAGGGAGCCGCACAGCAGATCGAGATGCTGCGGGAAGCTTTCGGTGACCAGGCGATGGTCGGCGCGGGCACGGTCATCAATGAGGAGCGGTGCCTTTTGGCGGAACAAGCAGGTGCCCAGTTCTTCCTGACACCGTCCGCCACGGAAAGCACGCTCAGGTTCTGCGCAGAGCGGGACATCCCGCTGCTGCCCGGTGTGATGACGCCGACGGACGTGGCGCTCTGCCTGTCCTACGGTTATACCACCATGAAGCTTTTCCCGGCGGGCGATCTGCCGCTGGGCTATATCAAGAGCCTGAAAGGCCCTTACAGCGGGACTGAATACGTCGCGGTGGGCGGCGTCGGCCCGGACAATATCAAGCAGTTTTTTGACGCCGGATTCATCGGCGTGGGGATCGGCTCGAGCCTGGCGCCGAAAGCGCTGGTTGCGGAAGGCCGATGGGATGAGGTAACGGAGTACGTTGCCGATTTAGTGAGGAAAGTAAAGCAATGAAGATCCAGAAAGTCAATACCTATCGGGTACGGCCCCGTTGGTGTTTCGTGGAAATCATAACGGACAATGGTCTCACCGGTTGGGGCGAGCCGGTATTGGAAGGCAAAGCGGCCAGTGTGGAAGCTTGTGTACAGGAGATGACTGAGTATTTGATCGGTAAGGATCCCATGCGCATCGAGGATATCTGGACGACCTTGTACCGCGCCGGATTCTATCGCGGCGGCGGCATCATGATGAGTGCTATCGCCGGCATCGACCAGGCGCTGTGGGACATCAAGGGCAAGTATTACAACGCGCCGATCTATGATCTGATGGGCGGCCAGGTCCGCGACAAGATCAAGGTCTATTCGTGGATCGGCGGAGATCGCCCTTCGGACGTAGCATCCGCTGCGCTCGAGAAGAAGGAAGCGGGTTTCACCGCCATCAAAATGAACGCTACGGAAGAGCTGCAGATGGTCGATACCTATGACAAGATCGACGCGGTCCTGGAGCGTGTAGCCGCCATCCGTAAAGCCTGCGGCCCGTATTTCGGCATCGCGATCGATTTCCACGGCCGCGTGCACAAACCGATGGCACGCATCCTCGCGAAGAAACTGGAAGAATTCGATCCCATGTTCATTGAGGAGCCGGTGCTCTGTGAGAATATGGAGGATTTCATCGAAGTCGCCCGTGCTGCCAATATCCCCATCGCGACGGGTGAGCGTCTGTTCTCCCGCTATGATTTCAAACGCCTGCTGCAGACTGGTGCAGTGGACATCATCCAGCCGGATCTGTCCCACGCCGGCGGCATCACCGAGGTGAAGAAGATCGCCTCCATGGCCGAAGCATACGACGTGGCGCTGGCACCGCATTGCCCGCTCGGTCCGATCGCGTTAGCAGCCTGCCTGCAGGTGGATGCGACCTGCTACAATGCCTTCATCCAGGAGCAGAGCATGGGCATCCACTACAACAAGTTCCACGGCGTCCTGGATTATATCCTTGACCCGGAGACACTGACCTTCCACGATGGCTGGGTCGATATGCCGAAGAAGCCGGGCCTGGGCATCGAAGTCAACAAGGAACTGGTGCTGGAAGAAAACAAAGAGCCGCACATGTGGAAGAATCCGGTATGGCGGCATGAGGACGGCAGTATCGCCGAGTGGTAAACAAATGAAGATCGGTTTTATTGGCAATGGATGGCGGACCCGCGGTTATTGGCGCATCGTCCGCCAGGTGCCGGAAGCATTCCAGATCTCTGGCGTGCTCTTCCGGGACCCTGCAAAAGCTCAGGCTTTCACGCAAGCTCCGGCGTTCACTGATTTGTCTGATTTTTTGCAGCAGGACCATGACATGATTATGATCCTGATCCCGCGCAAGGTCGTGTTCCCCTACATCGAAGCCTGCGTCGCGGCCGGATTCCCTGTCCTGGTGGAGACACCCCCGGCGCCTGACGTGGAAGGCCTGGTCAAAGTCTGGGAACTGCAGCAGAAGTATAACGCGAAGATCCAGGTGGCGGAGCAGTATTTCCTGCAGCCCTACCACAGTGCATTGCGCGCCTTGTGCGAACAAGGTCTGCTGGGCGATGTCCACAATCTCAGGATCGCCATGGCGCATGATTATCATGGCATCAGTGTGATGCGCAAGCTCCTGGATGCAGGAGACAGGCTTTGCACCATCACCGCACAGCGGTTCGATGTGCCGGTATTGTATCATTGCGGACGTGGCGGCATGGAGGAACCCCGCATGGTCACGGATCATCGCAAAGTAGCCAATTTCGTGTTCGAAAATGGAAAGGTCGGTTTCTTCGATTTCGCGGACGAGCAGTATTTCAACTACTTCCGCAGCAGGCACATGCAGGTGCAGGGCACGAAGGGCGAGATCAACGACTACCAGGTCAGCTGGTGGAACGGGACCATGCCGATGACCGGCCGTCTGGAGCGCCAGGACCTGGGACAGGATTCCAACCTGGAAGGCTACTTCCACCGCGGCATCTCCTTCAATGGAGAAATGGTCTATACCAGTCCCTTTGCGCAGTTCACGGAAGCGCGCCTCACGGACGACGAGATCGGCATGGGGTCGCTGCTGCTGGGTATGGACCGCCTGATCCGCACCGGCGAGGAGATCTACCCGCTGAAGGATGCGCTGCAGGACACGTACCTGTACCTGATGATGGATGAAGCGATCCGGACCGGGCAGAGCGTGCAAACAGAGCCGATGCCCTGGAATTCAGGAGAATAATGGAAAAAGGCACCAAATCCGGTGCCTTTTTTGTGTGATCAATCCTTTTTGAACTTCTCGACGACTTTCTCTTTGACTTCCTGCACTTTTTCGACGATCTTCTCGTCGATATCGGTCTTATCCAGAAGGCCCTGGACTTTTTCTTTCAGACCGGCAGCGGCTTCGGGGATATCCTCCTTGATAAACTCTTCGACCTTACCGTCTTTGAAAGCATCTTCGACTTTCTCTTTGATCTCTCCGACTTTTTCTTTTACATCCATGGTTTCAACTTCCTTTCATTTTATTTTTGCGGTTCAGATGACTCTGAGCCGCGTTTTTCAGTTTCCACGATGTGGTCCAACAAACGCTCCGCCAGCCGCTTCTCCAAGGAAGCCCTCGTGACAAGAGTAGAGGCGATGAGCCGCAGATCGTCCGATGTTTCCTGCGCCAGGACCCGTTGCAGCAACTCTTTTTGCGCCGCATCGCGTTCCAAATAGGTCTGATAGAAAGCCTCCAGTCCCTCCGGATCATCGATCAGCGGGGCGAGCAGGGTGTGGATGTCATTGATGGACAGGATCTGCTTATACTCGTAGATCAAGGCCAGCAGCAGGATATGGTGCCGGCTGTACTTCTTTTTCTGCGAGGCAGGAAGCAGCTTTTCTTTGGAGTAATTGTTGATCATGGTCTTGGTCATGATCTTGTCCTCCTCGGAACGCTTGGTTGGCCCAAGCTCCCGCTCCAACAGCGTCGTGACCTGGTCCATGTACAGATCGATCCGCGGGATGGCGTCCGGTTGCATGGCTGGCTCGTGCGTGACAGCTTCAACGGAGCGCAGA
This sequence comes from Clostridiales bacterium, assembly GCA_024689505.1. Classification (GTDB taxonomy): domain Bacteria; phylum Bacillota; class Clostridia; order Lachnospirales; family Bianqueaceae; genus RUG159. Next base: position 462 of record JAILDJ010000183.1, on the reverse strand, counting down.
TATTCTTCTCCCATGAACAGATCCTCCTCTTTTTTATCTACGCACAGTATAGAAAAAATATAAGAAAATGTCAATATCCACTTGCATATTCCAGAAGAGTGATATATACTATACGTAGTATCAAATACTACATCAAGGAGATGACATAATCATGAGACATATTAAAGAGCCTGTCAACTCATTGACTCATATGTCAGCTGCTGTGCTGGCCATTCCTGCGACGATCTATCTGCTGTGGATCGCGGTCACGCCGTTGGAGCGTATTGCTTATTTGATCTTCGGCATGTCCATGATCCTGCTGTACGCGGCCAGCGCCATCTATCACGCGCTCTCCGTCTCACCGAAGCACGAAAAACGCCTGCGCAAGCTGGACCACAGCATGATCTTCGTTTTGATCGCGGGCACCTATACGCCCATCTGCCTGATCCCGCTGCGTGGTCCTTGGGGTTATAGTCTGCTGGT
>JAILDJ010000174.1 GCA_024689505.1 Clostridiales bacterium | reverse complement strand
GATCCGGGACGTGGTGCTGTCCTACGGATGGATCGGCGACGAGATGCTGACGTACATGATCGCCGTCAGCGAGAGCACGCCGGGGCCCATCATGGTGAACCTGGCGACCTATGTGGGCAGCTCCCAGGCGGGGTTCTGGGGGGCCCTGATCGCCACCGCGGCCGTGGTGCTGCCCTCGTTCGTCATCATCCTGCTCATCATGGTCCTGCTGAAGAACGCCTATGTGCAGGCCGTTCTGCGGGGGCTGAAGCCCTGCATCATCGGCATCATCCTGGCCACCGGCGTCTATATGATCCTGCAGCACAGCGTGGGAATGCCGGGCGCGTTTTCGGCGGATCTCACTGCCGTTCTGATGACCGTCGTCCTGGCCGTTCTGTACTTCGGCTCCCGAAAGGTTATGAAGAAAGGCATCTCTCCCATCGGCCTCATCGGCATCTCCGCCGTGGCCGGCATTCTCGTATATGGTATAGCGTAAGAAACAAAACGCCTCCGAACCGGCATCGGTCCAGAGGCGTTTTTTTCCATGAAAATGCCTGCTGTGGAACAGCACGGAGGGCAGCTATCCTTACCTGTTTACCAGCTCACTGCTGACGATAGCTTTTCGACATCTGCCTGGTGCCCCAGCACCATCAGGTGATCGTTGGCGTTGAGCTGATAGCTGGAGGGCGGCATCATGGAAATGACGCCGTTTTTGACGATGGCCAATATGTTGACTCTATGCACCTGATATATGTTGGCCTCTTTGATCGTTTTGTTCACCCACGATGCGGGCGTGGCTATCTCGTAGACGCTGTAGCCTTCTGTCATGGGAATGCAGTTGAAGATCGAATCGTTGGCTTCGCTTATGGCGAGGCTCTGGGCTGCTTCGCGTTCGGGGTAGATCACATGATTCGCGCCGATTATGCCAAGGAACTTTGCCTGCGAATCGTCATCGGCTCTGCAATAGATCTTCGTCGCATGCAGTTTTTTCAGCAGATAGACGATCTCAAGGCTTGTCTGAAAATGGCCGCCGACACACACGAAACAGGCGTCGAATGACGCGACATCGAACGACTCGAGCACTTCTTCGCGCTTGCAGTCGCCTATTTTGGCACTGATGCCCAACTCCAGCAGGTCTTCCAGAGCATGCTCGCTGATGTCCGCGATCATGAGCTCACAGGGCTGCTTGCTGAGTTCACGGGCCAGCAGGTGTCCGAAATTCCCGGCACCGATCAAGAGGAATGATTTCATACAACTCTCCTTATCCCACCATAATGTCCGCCGTCGGATTGACCACCGGCGGCTGTTTGTGCTTCTCCAACAGCGCGACCGCAAAAGAAACGCTGCCCACACGGCCGATGAACATGAGGGCGATGATCACGCAGGCCGACACGGGATGCAGGCTGTCGGTTATGCCTGTAGTCATGCCCACGGTGCTGACTGCGGAGATCGTCTCAAACAGAGCATCTATTGCTTCGATCGGCTGCAGAGCACAGAGGATGACCGCGGCGGTCACGCCCAGGCTCAGGTTCAGGAAGAAAACGTGCATCGCTTTTTTCACCGTTCCGTCCGCAATGCTGCGGCCGAACACATTGGGCCTTCTGCCGCCGCGAACGTTGGAAATGCAGGACAGCAGAAGCACCGCCATGGTGGTCGTCTTTACGCCGCCGGCGGTGGAGCCAGGGGAGCCGCCGATGAACATGAGGAAGACCGTCAGGAGTTTCGAAGCGCTGCCCATGCCGCTGACCGACACAGAATTGAACCCTGCCGTCCTGGCGGTCGCAGAGGCAAACAGGGATTCGATCAGTCTGTCGCCCGTGGTTTGACCCTGTCCCGTGCAGTGTTTCTCGAACAGGAAGAAAAGACCCGCTCCGCCAAACAGCAGGATGGCGTTTGCGGTCAGCACCAGACGGGTATGGGCGCTGTATTTATGTACGTGCCTCCGGTTCCTCTTCAGGTCGTCCCAGACCACGTACCCAAGGCCGCCCACGACGATCAGAAGGATGCAGGTCAGGTTCACCAGCCAATCTGTGGCAAAATAGGTGAGGGAGCCGTCCCCGGGCAGGGCGCCCATCAGGTCAAAGCCCGCGTTGCAGAAGGCCGACACCGAATGGAACAGGCTGAACCATGCGCCGCGGCCCGGGCCCAACAGCGGCACGAAGCGCACCGACAGCAATGCGGCGCCGCCGAGCTCCAGTATGACGGTATACAACGTTATTTCCCGTGCAAATTCGGTTATGCCCTTGACTCTCGAAAGGTTGATGCTCTCGACCATCGTCTCCCTTTGCCACAGTCCCATGCGTTTGTTCAGCAGATGGAAGAACATGGAGGCGATCGTCATAAAGCCAAGGCCGCCGATCTGTATCAGCAGGAGCAGGACCACCTGGCCGAAAAGGGACCATTCCGAAGTGCTGCGTCGAACCAGACCCGTGACACATGAGGCGGAGGTGGCCGTAAACAGCGCGGTGAGCAGGCATGGAGAGCGTCCATCCGCGGAGGAACAGGGTAGCATCAGCAGCGCCGTGCCTATGGCGATCATCAGCGCAAAGCCAAGCACTATGACCTGCACGTGACTCAAGCGGTGCCTGACAAATATGTGCTCTTTGATCCGCATAAGTTAAAACGTCCTTGCGCAAACAATTCATTTGTAGTATACACATTCGACGCAATAAAAGCAATCCGCGCGTTGCGATCATTACGGCAAGAGACAGGGGCCGCATTTTCTATCGATACGTATTACATTTCAAGGTACTCTCGTTAATGCAATCTTAATGTTTCACAAGAGATTCTTAACACCATCTTTGCAGTCGATACGCTATCATGGGTCCATCCTACAAGGAGGCAGAATCCCATGATTACCAGCTTTTTGTGCAAAAAGCTTAGCTCATTCCAGATCA
>JAILDJ010000080.1 GCA_024689505.1 Clostridiales bacterium | reverse complement strand
CGTTGAAAAGACAGGCGACCTGACCTTCACCCTGAAGCTCAAGAGCAATATCGTCGGTACTTTCGAAAAGATCATGACCGAAACTTACGGTATCACCAAAGCTGCCTTTGAAGCCAGCCCGGATGAATTCGGTTCTTCCCTGGTCTCCACCAGCCCCTATGCAGTCACCAATTTTGTCGCATCATCTGAATTCACTATTGAACTGCGCGAAGACTACTGGCAGGCTCTTGAAGATATGCCCGCCTGCGTCAGCCCGAAAGTCGCGAAGATCCACTGGGTCCAGATCGCTGAAGCATCCCAGATGGGTATCGCTGTGGAAACCGGCGTTGTTGATATGGTCATGCGCATGCCCATCGCCACCGGCATGCAGTATGAAGGCAACCCTGCTTTCACCGTCGAAAAGACCTCCGGTCACCAGGGTTATCAGCTGTTCTTCTCCGGCGCGGATACCTCTCCGGTCGCCAATGACCAGAAACTCCGCCAGGCCATTGCCTACTCCATCAACAATGAGGCTCTGATCCAGGCTCTTGCTTACGGCAACGGCGAACCCCTCTATGATGTCCATTCCCCGATCATGATCGGCTACAACCCGAAGTGGGAAAATGAAGAAAACTATCCCTATGACGTCGCAAAGGCGAAGCAGCTGGTCGCGGAATCCGATTACAAGGGCCAGACCCTCTCCATCCTCTGCTCCGGCAACGGCGATATGCCCCGCATGGCTCAGGTACTGCAGGCATTCATGATGCAGGCCGGCATCAATGTCGAGATCAACGCCGCTGAAATGGCCTACATCATCGCCAACCGCCTCGACGGCACCAAGTATGACATGTTCATCAACACCATCGGCGGTACCTACCTTGCCGACGCCTGGGCGATCCGCTATGACCCCAACGCTTACTCCACCGGTGACGGCACCAGCCGCAAAGACTATGTCCTCGGCGAACTGCTGTATGAAACCTGGACTCCTGAAGGCTATACCGAAGAGAATATTGACAAAGTACACAACTACCTGAAGGAAAGCTGCATTGCCTACGGCCTGTACAATCCGTACAACTACTGTGTATGGCGCACTGAGATCGGCGTGACTGACGAAGTCTATGAGATCGCCGGAACCATTGCCCCCGCTGCCACCAGCTATACCGGCCTGTAATTTCTTAGATCTGTAATCTATAAAGAGGGGAAGCTCAAAATTCCCGAAAGCTTCCCCTCTTTCCTTACTACATCTTTGTGAGGTAAATCTATGATTCGGTATGTATTGAAAAGAATTCTCTGGATGATCCCGATCGTTCTCGGTGTAGCGATCCTGGTTTTCACCCTGATGACTTTCTGCCCCGGCAATCCGGCTGAGATCATTCTCGGCAGCACAGCAACGGAAGACGCCCTTATGGCAAAGACCGAAGAACTGGGACTGAATGATCCCTTCCTGGTCCGGCTGGGCAATTATCTGGTCGATGTTTTCATCAAGCGTGATCTGGGCGCTTCCTGGGCGACCAACGTCAGCATCATGACTTCTATCGGTGAACGTCTGCCGCGTACACTGGTCCTGACCCTTGTCACGCTGTTCCTGGCTTTCGGTCTGGGGATCCCGCTCGGGATCGTTGCCGCGACCCATCAAAACCAATGGCAGGACTCGCTGTCCATGGTCTTTGCCCTGCTCGGTGTCGCGATCCCGAACTTCTGGCTGGGGTTGATGTTCGTCCTGCTTTTCTCGGTCCGTCTGGGCTGGCTCCCGTCCATGGGGATAAGCGACGGTCTCAAGAGCTACATCCTTCCGGCAGCCACTGCCATGATGGGCGCTTTCGCCACCTGTGCACGCCAGACCCGTTCTTCCATGCTGGAAGTCATCCGCTCCGACTACATCACCACCGCCCGCTCGAAGGGTGTCCCGGAACGGGATGTGATCGTGAAGCACGCGCTGAAAAACGGCCTGATCCCGATCATTACCATGTTCGGTTCCACTTTCGGCCATATGCTGGGCGGTATGATGATCATCGAAACGGTCTTCGCGATCCCCGGTATGGGCACTTATATCATCACCGCTGTCAATAACCGCGACTATCCTGTGGTCCAGGGCGGTACGGTCTTCCTGGCCATCACCTTCAGCCTCTGCATGCTGATCGTTGACCTGCTTTACGCAGCCGTAGACCCGCGCATCAAGGCCCAGTATGAAGGCCAGAACAAGAAAAAAATCAAGAAGGAGGCTGCAGCATGATGGCAGAAGCATCTGTACAAACCCGGAAGAAGCCGCGGAAGAACAGTGAATTTCTCCGCGTGATGAAGCAGCTCAGCCGCAATAAAACGGCCGTGATCGGCCTGATCATCCTTCTGATCGAGATCGTCCTGGCGATCCTGGCTCCGTATATCGCACCTTATGATTATACGGAAATGGACTTCATGAACATGTTCGCGACCCCGTCCAAAGAACACCTTTTCGGCTGCGACGATCTGGGACGTGACATTTTCAGCCGCATCCTGATCGGTGCGCGCTATTCCCTGAGCTGCGGTATTCTGGCGACTCTGATCGGTACGGTCATCGGTATGGCGATCGGTGCTATCGCCGGTTTCTTCGGCGGAAAGACCGACAACATCATCATGCGTGTTCTGGACGTCATCCAGGCGATCCCCGGCATGGTGATGATGATCGTAATGTCCGCGGTGCTTGGTCCCGGTTTTATCAACACGATCATCGCGATGGCATTCGGTACGATCGCGGGTATGGCCCGTATGCTGCGGGCGCAAATGCTGAAGGTTCGGGAAAACGAATATATCGAAGCCTCGGTCTCCATCAACTGCTCCAAGGCACGGATCATTCTGGATCACCTGATCCCGAACTGCATGAGCCCGATGATCGTACAGGCGACGATGGGTGTTGCCCAGACGATCACGACCGCCTCCGGTCTTTCCTTCATCGGCCTCGGCGTTCAGCCTCCGGCCCCGGAATGGGGTGCGATGCTTTCCGGTGCACGCCAGTTCATCCGTCAGGCGCCGCATCTGGTGATCTTCCCCGGTCTGGCCATTGCCGTAACGGTGCTGGCTCTGAACATGATGGGCGACGGCCTGCGCGACGCGCTGGATCCGAAACTGAAGAACTGAGAAAGAGAGGAACAGGAATATGAGCAATAATCAGGAGTTCCTCGAGGTAAAAGACCTTGTAGTGGAATATAAATCAGACGGTCAGATCGTCCATGCTGTGAACGGTGTGAACCTGAAGCTGGAAAAAGGCCGTACCCTCGGGCTGGTCGGTGAGACCGGCGCGGGCAAAACGACCATTGCCAAATCCATCCTGCGCATCCTGCCGGATGTCGGCTGCAAGATCCGCGGCGGTGAAGTCCATCTGAATGGGAAAGACCTGCTCAAGATCTCCGAAAATGAAATGCGCAAGATCCGCGGCAACAACATCTCCATGATCTTCCAGGATCCGATGACTGCCCTGAACCCGGTCCAGCGTGTCGGTGACCAGATCGCAGAAGTTGTCCGTCTGCACAACGACACCCACGCCGATCCCCGGAAGCGCGCGGAAGAGATGCTCGAGATCGTCGGCATTCCCGCAGAACGCTATATGGAATATCCGCATCAGTTTTCCGGCGGCATGAAACAGCGTGTGGTCATCGCGATCGCCTTGGCCTGCAACCCGGATCTGCTGTTGGCGGATGAACCGACCACCGCTCTGGACGTGACCATCCAGGCCCAGGTGCTGGACCTGATCAAGGATCTGCGGGAGAAATACAACACCGCCATGCTGCTGATCACCCATGACATGGGTGTCGTGGCCCAGGTGTGCGATGAAGTGGCGGTCATTTACGCCGGCACGATCGTGGAATACGGGACGAAGGAACAGATCTTCGACCATCCGACCCATCCGTATACCATCGGCCTGTTCGGGGCGATCCCGGATATGAACGAGGACGAAGAATGGCTGCATCCGATCGACGGGCTTCCCCCGGATCCGACCAACCTGCCGAAGGGCTGCCCGTTTGCCCCGCGCTGCAAATACGCGACCGCGGAATGCGAAAAAGGCCCCATCCAGACCTATAAGACTGCTGACGGCCATGACTGTGCCTGCTGCCACATCGCTGATGTTGTGAAGGGAGGAAAATAATGACACCGGTTATCGAAGTTGAACATCTGAAAAAGTACTTCACAACACCCCGCGGCCTTCTGCATGCGGTGGACGATGTGACCTTCTCCATCGAAAAAGGGAAGACCCTGGGCGTCGTGGGCGAGTCCGGCTGCGGTAAATCCACCCTCGGACGTACCATAATCCATCTGCATGAATCTACTGACGGCATCGTGAAACTCAACGGCGAACAGGTGAACCACCTCTCCGGCAACGCGCTGAAGAAAGCCCGTGAAAAGATGCAGATCATCTTCCAGGATCCTTATTCCTCCATCGATCCCCGGAAGACCGCGGAACAGACCATCATGGAGCCGTTGATCGTTTCCAAAAAATTCAAAAAGTCGGAGATCGAAGAGAAGACAGATGAACTGATGGAACTGGTCGGTATCGATGAACGTCTGCGCCGCGCTTACCCGCACGAACTGGACGGCGGACGCCGCCAGCGCGTCGGTATCGCCCGTGCCCTTGCACTGAATCCGGAATTTGTGGTCTGCGACGAACCGGTCTCTGCACTGGACGTTTCCATTCAGGCTCAGGTGCTGAACCTGCTGAAGAAGCTGCAGATGGATAAAGGGCTGACCTATATGTTCGTCACCCATGACATGAGTGTGGTCCGCCACATCAGCGATGACATCTGCGTGATGTATCTGGGTCAGGTCGTTGAAAAGTGTCCTTCTAAAGAACTGTTCAAAAACCCGCTGCATCCATACACCCAGGCGCTGCTCTCTGCGATCCCTTCGGTCGATATTCATAATCAGACCGAACGCATGATCCTCAAGGGAGAACTGACCTCGCCGATCAATCCGAAGCCGGGCTGCCGTTTTGCCGCGCGCTGCCCGTACGT
>JAILDJ010000004.1 GCA_024689505.1 Clostridiales bacterium | reverse complement strand
ATCATATATGTATCGTCCACTTTGACAAGCATGACGCTTCTGTCCGGACCGAACAGGAAAACGCGCATCATCGTGCCACTGTCCATGGCATGATCGTGCACTCTCTGCACGTCCTCCCGGATCTCCTCGCTGACAGAGTTCAGGGCAAATATTTCCTCCGGTTCACTTACGACGAATCCTTCTGCCGCGGCCTGATCCGGGTCCACATAATTGCTGAACGTCAGATCCTCCGTCACAGGATCCATGTACAGATAACTATAACAACGCGTCGTTACAGCCCGTCTCTCGTAAGATTGGATCGTATAGCAGCCTTTTGTATAAACATAGTGCTCGCACAGATCCAGTTCTGGATAGACGATGCGCATTTCACAGGGCACTCCGGAGAGTGCTTTATAGAAAAAGGTCTCCAGGATATCTTCACCGTAGATCTTGTCACCACTGAAAGCGATAACACCGCCTTTGACCGCTTTGTCCGGCTCGTAGATCTGACCGACGAAGGGCTGATATTCCGTACGCTTCGCCTTTTTCACGATGGAGAATTCTGCCATCGCGATATGATCCCAACCTTTGCTCGCGTCATAATCATCAAAGGAATAAGGTACTACGACTCTGTACTGGCCCAAAGGAAAGTCATACTCATAATTCGTGAAAACCACCTGGATCGCGCCGCGGCTACCGGACGGGATCACGGGCAGTTCATCTGTATGACCGATACCTTCCTTTTCAGGGACGCAGTACCAGACACCATCCTTGCACACCTCCAGCTGCGCAAGGCCATAGGGCACTGCCTTTTCTGTATCATTGGACAAGATGCTGTACGTCCATTCTTCCTTACCGGTATAGTCCGGAAAATCCATCTCCAGCAAAACGCCTTCATCTTCTGCGAAGTTACTATGATCCACCGGCGTCAAAGGTTTCGATGCCTTTCCGGAATGGCCGCAGGCGGTACTTGCCGCCAGCAGCGCCAATACCAGCAACACCACTGTGATACGTCGTTTCATTTACGTTCTCACCCTTTAAAATACATATAATAATTACACTTGATCATACCGTTGTACAGCTTGCGCTTCTTGTCAGCTTTCCGCCCAAACAAGCTTTCAAAACGCTCATGCGGCGTGATCGCAAAAAAAGTCATTCCATCACCGGGATGGAAGACCTCACCCATGGTCTTATAGATCCGTTCCGCCTCTTTGACTTCCAGCAGGCGCTCGCCATACGGCGGGTTGCAGACCGTGATCTGCCGCTCCGCGTCCGGTTTGAAATCCTTCACGTCCCGCTGCGCTACATGGATCCGTCCGGCGATGTGTGCTTTTTTCGCATTTTCCTTTGTCAGTTCCAGGGCGGCCGGATCGATATCGTAGGCATAGGCCTTGAACGGTGCATCTTTCTTGATCACGTCCATTGCCTCTTCCCGCAGCTGCTTGAAGGTGTTCTTCGGCAGCAGTGCCCAATCCTCACAGGTGAACTTGCGGAACAGGCCGGGGGCGATATTCAGCGCTTTCAAACCCGCTTCGATGGCGATCGTACCGGATCCGCAGAACGGGTCCACCAACAGAGAGTCCGCATGCACACGAGCCAGATCGACCATGCCGGCTGCCAATGTTTCACGGATCGGCGCCGCATTGGCGTTCTTGCGATACCCACGCTTATGCAGGCCCGGCCCGGACGTATCCAGCAGGATCTGCACATGATCTTTCATGATCGTGAACTGGATCTGATACAAAGCGCCGGTCTCCTCGAACCACTCGATATGATAGCGCTCTTTCAGCCGCTCCACGATTGCTTTCTTGATGATGCTCTGGCAGTCCGGAACGCTGTGCAATACCGAATGCAGCGCAGAGCCTTTCACGGGGAACTTGTCCTGCTGTCCGATATACATCTCCCAAGGGATGGCTTTGACGTTCTGGAACAATTCCTCAAAAGAAAACGCGTCGAACTCCCGCAAAAGGATCTGGACGCGTTCTCCGCTGCGGACCCAAAGGTTGGCCCGCGCCATATCTTTGAAGTCACCTTCAAAATAGACCTTGCCGTTGTCGGCCTGGACGTACTGGAACTTCTGCCACTTCAATTCGTCAGCGACGATCCCTTCCAGGCCGAACAACGTTGGGATGACCATTTTCATGTCCGGCTGCTCCGTTCATAAGTAAAAAACTGATAAGTCAGACCATTCTCTGTGATGGGCTCTCCATCTGCCGTAACGGTCCACTCTTCCTCATTCCACTCCGGGAAATAGGTGTCGGCATCATATTCCGCATCGATCTTCGTGATGTACATCCGCTCCACGTATGGCAAAGACGCCCGATAGATGCTGGCGCCGCCGAAGACGACGATCTCCTCCTCCGCGGCCCGGCATTCTTCCAGGATCTGCTTAAGATCCCGCACGACGCGGACCCGCTTATGCTCTTTATGGAAGTTCAGGTCATCGCTCACGATGATGTGGAAACGCTTCGGCAGGACGCCCGGCAGAGACTCGAAGGTCTTCTGACCCATGAGCAGCGTTTTGCCCATGGTCTTCTCCTGCAGATGTTTGAAATCCTGCGACAGCGTAGGCCAGGGCATGCGGCCATCTTTGCCGATCTCCCGATTGCGGCCGATCGCAACGATCAAGGATAACATTATACCGCAACCTCCATACTGATCTTGTCATGATGCTTGTAACCGATCAGTTTCACATCTTTGACTGTAAAATCGTAGAAATCCTTGACTTCCGGATTCAGCCAGAACTGCGGTGCCGGATAGGCTTCATCCCTGCGGGACAGCTGCTCTTTCATGGCTTCCACATGGTTTTCATATACGTGCGCATTGTTGATCACATGGGTGAACAGACCCGGTTTGAGGCCTGTCACCTGCGCGATCATATGCACGAGTACCGCGTATTGTGTCGTATTGAACGGTACACCGAGGCCCATATCACCGCTGCGCTGGATCAACATGCAGTTGAGCTTGTCGCCTGTCACGTCCCACATGGACAGGAAACAGCATGGCGGCAAAGCACCGGTTGCAAGATGTGGGATCTGCCAAAGATTGATCATCATGCGGCGGTCCTGCGGATTGGTCTTGAGCGTATGGATCAACTTGTTGATCTGATCATACTCCCGCACGACCCAGCCGTAGGCCGTACCGATCGTTCCGTCCTCCTGCATCCACTCATCCCAGACGTGGCAGTTCTGCTCCTGCAGCAGACGGACATCGTTGGACTGATCCTTCATGATCCAAAGGATCTCCTTGACGGCGGTCTTGAAAGCCACTTTCTTGGTGGTGAGGATCGGAAACTCCTTCTGCAGATCGAACTGCATGATCTGGTGCGGCAGTTTGTATGTAGAGATCCCGGTACGGTTATTGTCGTAATATCCGTCTTTCAGGATCCGTTCTACGATATCCAGGTATTGTACATCATATAAACTCATGCAAGGTTCCTCCGGATCTCGGCACGTACAGCGCCGGGACCTTCATTCATGCGGGCATAGGATGCCAGGATCTTTTCTGTCAGCCCGGCTGCATCCAGATCCAGGCCGAAGATCGTTGTATCTTTCAGGATCTCTTCCGCGGGCTTGTTCTGGACTTCCGCCAGCAGCGGATCCGGACTGATCTCAAAGGGCTGTCCGTCATCGCCGATACCGCTCAGATAGCGCAGCCAGCCGGCCAGGACCATGGGGATGATCGTAAGATCCTGCACATTCAGAACATCAGATGCAAGGTAGGATTTGATCGTCTCTCCAAAACGGATGGAGAGTTTCTGCGAAGTATCCGTAGCGATACGCTGCGGTGTATCGGGCATGAAGGGATTCGGCAGGCGCAGTTCCAAAACGTCCTTGATGAACTGCTTCGGATCCATGATGCCAGGATCGGTCACCACTGGCATGCCTTCGACATAGCCCAGCTTATATACCATGGCTTTGAGGTCCTCATCCTGCATCTCATCGCAGATCTTCTTCTGCCCCAGCAGGCAGCCGAAAATGGCCAGTGCAGTATGCAGCGGGTTCAGGCAGGTACATACTTTCATACGCTCCGTCATATTGACGTGCTCGCGGTCAGTGAAGATGACACCGGCTTTTTCCAGCGGCGGGCGGCCATTCGGGAAGCTGTCCTCGATGACCAGATATTCCGCCTGCTCGGCATTGACGAACGGCGCCGTCCAGGTATGCTTGTCGGTAACGATGATCTCTGTATCCTCGAAGCCCGCCTTCTCCAGCATGGCAACAACGGCCTGATCCGGACGCGGAGTGATCTTGTCGATCATAGACCAGGGGAAAGAGACCTTCTCTGCGATGTACTCTGCAAATGCCGGTTCATAGGCGCCTTCCGCGATGCCACGTTCTGCTGCCGCACAGACGGCATTCTGGAACTTCTCGCCATTATGGGAGCAATTGTCCATGCTGACCAGAGCCAGTGGAGCTTTGCCGGCTTTATAGCGCTTGTACAGCAGCTGTGTGATGCCGTCCATCAAGGTGCCAGGCGCTGAAGATGCATAGCCTTTTTCCGTGATCGTACAGCTTGCCATCTGCAAGGTCGGAGCCTCAAAGATCTCGACGAGCCTTGCCCAGTCTTCTGTACCAGGACGGGCGATCAAAGATTCTGTAACACTGCCGATGACTTCGCTGACGACGGATCCATCAGCCTTCAGCATGCAATACATGCTGAGTTCGTTAAACGGACGGTACGCTTTTTCGATGATCTGCTCATCGAAACCTTCGGCTACGATAATGCCGGTATCTGTCAGCCCCTGGTTCAAGAGGATCTGCTGCAGATGTGCGGCAAAGGCGCGGAAAATATTTCCCGCGCCGAAATGTACCCATGCTGGTGCCTCTTTTGTACTGCGGACGACCGCGTCGCGGTCATACTGCGGCAGCAAAAAGCCCTGCTGTTCAAATTGTTCCTTCTGTTCCAGGTACTTTGCCAGTTTCATGATTGTCCTTTCTGCCACGCTTCATGTATAGCCGCGGCTCGCTATGATCATTCGTACTTATGGATCAGTTTCAGATTGGCCTGTTCGATATCGGACAGGATCGCATCGGCATTGAAGTTCTCCGGTGCGATGGTGCCGTTGTACCAGGACTTGCCATTGAAGTATTCCTGCAGTTCACTATCATTGAATTTACGGCCATGACGGGCATAGATCTCGTTACGAGCGATCATCAGCTGCCAGGAAGACAGTCCCTTGACATCGCTGTCGGTCAGATAGCGGTCCGAACTGCCGCTGATCATATAGCTCGAATCCTTCGCCGGCTCCGGTTCCGGTTCTGATCCGCCCTTCTCTACTTCATAGATCAGTTTCAGGTTGTATTTCTCGACATCGGACAAGACAGAATCGTCGAAATCCTCCGGCTTGATATAGCCCTTATACCAGGCTTTACCGTTAAAGTATTCCTGGATCTCCGGATCGTTGAACAGACGGCCATGACGCGCGTAGATCTCGTTGCGGCCGATCATCAGCTGCCATGGTGTCAGATAATTTATATCTGATTCCACAAGGTAGTACGTATCGGTGCCATAGAGCATCTGCGACCAGTCACCGGTGTCTGTCTCAATGGAGGCCTCGGACTCTTCTTTGGACTCGGAGGATTCTTCCTTCTTCTCCTCTTTCTTGTCCTTGTCTTTGTCCTTATCCTTATCCTTCTTGGATTCCTTCTCCTTTTCGGAAGAATCGTCCTTTTCCTTTTCTTCCTTGGCTTCCTGCGCAGCTGCCGCAGTGAAGTCCGCTTTCGCGCGGGCATAGGTCATATCGCCCTGACAGGTAACGATATAGGATGCTTTGATGCTGCCGTCCTCTTCCGCAGTCGGAGTGAAAGACAGTTTGTACCCGTCCGTACCTTTCTCGACACTGACCCGCGGTACCCAAGTATATTCCTTTGCTTCGCCGGCCTTTTCATACACGTTGAAAACAGGCTCCTCGGTATCGACGATATCGCCGGCAAGCTTCGCATCGACCGTCAGACCGCCCTTGACCAACTGCTGGACCTTGCCGAGCGTCAGTCCGGAGCTTTGGCCGGTCAGCGCTTTCTGCACGTTCTCACAGTGCACGATCAGCGGTTCCGCTTTGGCTTCGTCACCGTCCTTGACGGCTGCTTCCGCCTGGTTGATCAACTCATCCAGGATGGCCTTTTCCTGCGTCAGCGCATCGGTCTTGCTGAGGTCGACTGCCTTGACTGCATCCAGGCGGTCCTTAAGCTCGTTCTTCGGCTCCTCCTTGGAGGTGTCGTTATCGAAGATATTGCTGGGCTCCGTCTTTTCGGAGTCCTCCTTCGATGCTTCCGACGTCTGTGACCTGCCCGCGTCCTGACTGCCGCCGAATGGCTTGATGACTCCAAAGACGACTGCCACCACGGCCGCGATCGCCAAAACACCCAAGATCAGCGCCGTGATCACTTGATTGTTCTTTTTTTCCATTTAGACTCACCTCTTGTTATCTGTCTTTATTCTTCAATGTATTCCACCTTGGCCATGACCTGCGGTTCCACTGGCTTGTCTCTCCAATCGGTCGGCGTGGACGCGATCTCATCGACCACTTCGATCCCCTTGGTGACCTTTCCGAACGCCGCGTAGCCGCCGTCCAGATGCGGAGCGTCCTGATGCATGATAAAGAACTGAGAACCGGCTGAATCGGGCATCATGGAACGTGCCATGGAAATGACGCCGCGTGTATGCTTCAGCGGATTATCGACACCGTTCTGCGCGAATTCCCCTTTGATCTCATAGCCGGGGCCGCCGGTCCCGTTGCCCAGCGGGCAGCCGCCCTGGATCATAAAGCCGGAAATGACACGGTGGAACGTCAGACCATCGTAAAAACCATCTTTTACCAGTTTGATAAAGTTCTCGACCGTGATCGGCGCATACTGCGGATACAGTTCCAATTCGATCGTTTTGCCGTTTTTCATAGTTATGCGAATCATGATGACAAAATCACTCCTTTATTTGCATACTCATACAAAATAGAGTATACCATTCTTCCGCTCTTTTTGCAATGTTTTTCAAAAATACCATTTGACCATTTCCGGCCGAAACGATATAATACAAACATTGTATTTCGAGAAAGAGGTATCATATGGCACAGTCAGATTCCTTCTCCGCTTTCCCTTTATCCGCGGAGACTTTACGCGCCTTGGGCGACCTGGGATATACCCAGCCTACGCCGATCCAGTCCGAAACTATAGATCTTATGCTGTCGGGCTATGACCTGGTCGGCCAGTCACAGACCGGTACCGGTAAGACCGCCGCTTTCGGACTTCCCCTCATCGAGCGGATCGAAACATTGGATCGTTCCCTGCAGGCAGTCGTTCTGTGTCCGACGCGTGAATTGTGCATGCAAGTGGCGGGAGAGCTTCGTAAGTTTCTGAAATATCATGCTTCGATCCGTGTGGCCGCGGTCTAT
This sequence comes from Clostridiales bacterium, assembly GCA_024689505.1. Taxonomy (GTDB): domain Bacteria; phylum Bacillota; class Clostridia; order Lachnospirales; family Bianqueaceae; genus RUG159. The sequence continues at coordinate 78,998 of JAILDJ010000004.1, read as the reverse complement.
GGCGGTCAGCCCATCGATAAGCAGATCCAGTCCCTGCGCGGGGGTGTACAGATCGTCGTCGGTACGCCCGGCCGCTTTATCGATCATCTGCGCAGGCACACATTGAAACTCAAAAACGTGCAGACTGTCGTGCTGGATGAGGCCGATGAAATGCTCAACATGGGCTTCCGTGAAGATATCGAGACCATACTGAACGGCATGCCCGGTGAACGCCAGACCGTCTGCTTTTCTGCGACCATGCCGGAACCCATCAAAGCGCTGACTGCAAGGTATCTTCGGGATCCGAAATTCATCCACGCCGGCGAGCATGAACTTGCCGCCGCCTCTGTTGATCAATTGTATTTCACCTTAAAAGAAAAACTCAAGCCGGAAGCCCTCGCCCGGATCCTGGAATATGAGCATCCGGACAGCATGCTGGTCTTCTGCAATACCAAGCGCCGGGTCGACGAATTGTATCAGACACTGAAGGAGAACGGTATCACCTGTTCTGCCCTGCATGGAGATATGACCCAGCAGGCCCGGGACGTGGTCATGCGGCAGTTCCGTCAGCACGAGACCCATCTGCTGATCGCTACCGATGTCGCTGCCCGCGGCATCGACGTCCATGACATCGATCTGGTCCTCAATTATGATGTGCCCGAGCAGGATGAGATCTATGTGCACCGCATCGGCCGTACCGGTCGTGCCGGAAAGACCGGAAAGGCTTACACCTTCGTGGTCGGCCGTGACAGTGAGCGGTTGGCATCCATCATGGCATATACCGGGGAAACGATCCGGGAAGCCTCTCTTCCCACGCTGGCCGAGATCGAAAGCAAACGGACCCAGGACCTGGTGGAGGAAGTCCGAAGCCTGATCGACCGCAATTCCTTCACCCATCAACTGGATCATTACCAACGCATCGCCCTGCGTCTGGAGAATGAAGGCTATGAAGCGACAGATATCGCCGCTGCCCTCTTCATGCTCAAGATCGGTACGACACCCGAACAGGTCGATGATCTGAACCGACCGCAGCCGCAGCCACAACGCAGGAACCGGCAGCCGCACCGCAGAAAATAAAAAACACCTTCCATAGTCCCTACATACCAGTGGCTATGGAAGGTGTTTCATTTATACCGCAGTCTTTCAGCCCAGAAAGACGAATCGTCGGCGCTGATACAGTAGGATCGCTCCGCTGATCAGGAACAAGACCCCTGCAAGGACATTTGCGAAAGAGATAAGACCGATCCCGATGCCCAGCAGTACTCCCACATATCCAAGACAGTAGAAGATTCCAAAATACGCAGCGGACTGATCCCGCGGGATGATCCTGGCAAAACCGGCGCGCACCAGTGCCCGGATCCCGCAGCAGGTGATGCCTACGACACCTAAGGCGCTGCCCGGCAGTAACAGATCCAGAAGACATCCTAGGCAGCACAAACTGAACCATGCCAGAAGGATCTGAACACCGCGCCACTTTCTGCCGGCCTGGCTGCTGAGCATCGTACACGCAAGCGACAGGAGGACGATCCACCACATGTTTCGGATATCCAAAGAGAGTCTGGCTACGCCATGTACCAGGACCGTGCTGATCCCGGCGGAACATAAGAACATGGCCAGCACCAACGACCGGATCTTCCGGTTCTTCGCCATCGACACCCCGCTCTTGCGGATCGAACCAAGCACTTCTTTGGGCAGCCGATAGGTAGAAGGCAGTGCCTCATGCCGATGCCGTACATAGATCAGGAACGGGATGGAAAAGGCAGCAGCCCACACGACCGCAAGGCCTATCGTGCGCCTGAGATCCATCGCTCGCTGTAAAAGTTCCGGGACGAGCCACAAGGCACAGGCGCTGCATACCAGGAAACAAAGGCTTCCTAAAGCGGAGACCCGCTCAAAGTGCGCTATGTCACTGACGTCCGTAAGGAAGGCACTGTGCAGCAATCCCGCAGCAGAAAACCCGAACAAGGCCAGGATATACAAGGCCGGAAGCCCTGTCCATGCGACCAAAGCTGCACCCAGAAGTCCCATCATCAGGCAGACCAGGAACTCTTTTTTCTTATGGCCTTTGCCGTCTCCCAAAGGCCCCAGGAACGGAGACAGCACAGCCATGAGCAAGATCACGCAGATCAGGCTTTCCAACCGGCCTGCCGCGATTATAGCGATCAGGAGAAACGTTGCCGCTCCCTCATACAGGACCCAGCCCCACTGTGCTCCACGATTTTGCATACGTCAGCCTTTCCCTTACAGCAATTGCAGTGTTTTCAGTATGAATACGAGCAGGAAGATGGTCAAGATAGAAAAGAAGGTCGAAAAGATGACCAGCTGTGCGGCCAGATCCCCATCCCCGTCCATTTCCTGCGCCATGGTAAAGGAGGAAACGGCGATCGGCGCTCCGAACATGATCATCAGGGCGACCATAGCTTCTGAACGGAACCCCATGGCAGCCGCAAACGGCAGGACCACCAGCGGACAGACCACCAGTTTCCCGATCACGCCCAAGGCCAATTGCTTGCGATAGGCCGCTATGGAACTGAAAGTAAAATAGCCCCCCAATACGACCAGAGACAGCGGTGTCGCGACGCGGGACAGGTCCAGGACCGTTTTATCCACAGGCTTCGGCAATTGGATCTTAAGGGCATAAAAGATGATACCCAGGACCGATGCGATGATCAGCGGGTTCTTAATGATACCAAGAAGGATCTTCTTGAGATCCGGCTTTCCGCCCCGGAAGATCTCCAGGGTGATCACAGCCAGCACATTGTAAAACGGTATGACGATGCCCAGCAGAAGCGATGTGGCTCCGATATTGCCTTCTCCACACAGTGTCGTTGCGACCGGGAGACCGAACAACGCATAATTACTGCGGAACATGCCTTGGATCAAAACACCGCGCCGGGGGTTCTCCTTCTCGATGCGGGGCACGATCAGAAGCAACACCAGGAACCAGATCAAGAGCGCCGCCAGCGAGAAGCCGATCAATTTCACGTCGAAGGCCTCTTTCAGATCCGTCGTATAGATATTGCGGAACAACAGGATCGGCAGAAACACCTTGAAACACAGCTTGTTCATGACCTTCAGCGACGGCTCGTCGACCAAGCGGATCCCGCGCAGTCCATACCCCAGTGCCATGCAGAAGAACAATGGAAGGACGACTTCCAAAGCGATAAGCAGATTCTCTTTCATAAATAAACCCTTTGTGACTCATATGATTTGAATCCTATTATAATCTTTTTTGTGAAAATAGCAATGCGGATCGGACATTCTATGTACGGACAGGCAGGATTCTAAATCCGAAGGATTCTTCTATGCCCTTCTTTTCACCTTATAATGGTACCATATGCATACAGATATACCCCATGGAAAAGGAGCCTGTCGATGGAACCCACCCCTGATCACTATGAGCAGCTGAGACAGCAGCTGAAAGCCCGCAGAAAAGAGCTGCACCTGACACAAGAACAGCTCGCGGAAGCCCTGAATACGAGCCCTACGCATATCAGCCGGGTCGAGCGCGGTCAGGCCGTCCCCGGACGGGATCTGATGATCCTCTGGTGTAAGGTCCTGGAGGTCAGTCTGGATCAAACTTTTCTTACCGATCCCGGTCTGGAACCGGAGAGCGTGCGCCTGCTGCAGATGGTCCAACGGCTGGATCCCCGAAAGCAAGAACGCTTCTGGCGCCTGGTCGATCTGTATCTGCGGGAATAAAAAGAACTTTGACATCTCGAAGAGCCCGTATTATACTGTGAAACGACACTAATACAAAGGACTCTTTTTTATGTTGATCTTGATCGGTCTATTGATCGTATATATCGATATTTTCGTAGGCAGTGTGGACGTGGTTCCGGATCTCATCGGCTATCTGCTGATGATCCCTGGTTTCCTGATCGAACGTGGCAAGGGCTGGCTGTCCTTGCGCTTTGCTCTCGTTCTGTTGGTGCAGCTGCTGGTCCAGGCGGCAGGCTTTCTTCCCGATCTCACACTGATTCCCATGCTGATCCTGTACCTGCTGGACGCCCTCCTGGTTCTGATTCTCGGCCGTATGTTTCTTACCGCCGTATGCCCCGATGTACCAACTGAAGACGCGGACCTGAAGATCAAAACGCTGCGGACGGCCATGTTCTTTATCTTTGCCGCGACCCTGGCCATCCTGCCACTGGAAACATTCTCCGCGGCTGCCGGCCACATCCTCAGAGCCACCACGGCGCTGTGCGGCCTTTTCATCGTTTTCCATCTGTACCAGTTCCATCGGGATAAGGAGTGAGCAGCATGACTTCTAAAAAAGATTCACAGGCGCCGCAGGAGAAAAGCTTCTACCGTCTCATCGGCACGCTCGTCGTTCCGATCATCATCCAGAACATCATCAATACCGCCGTCAACGCGGCGGACATCATCATGCTGGGGTACGTCAGCCAGACCGCTCTGTCGGCTTCGGCACTGGCCAACCAGCCCTTCAACATCGTAGGCTTCATTTACTACGGTGTTTCTTCCGGCATGGCCATCATGGCTACACAGTATTGGGGCCGCAGGGATACCCGCACCATCGAGCGCATCCTTGGCATTGCCCTGCGGATCGCCTTAGGGTTTGCCATCCTGTTCTTCGTCGCGGCCTTCTTCTTTCCGCGGTTCGTCATGCGCATTTACACCAGTGAGACCGACGTCATCAACGCCGGTGTCTCCTACATGCGCATCATCAGCGTGACCATGCTCTTCTCCGCCATCACGCAGATGTATCTCAACGTGCAGCGCTGCATCGAGCGCGTCAAGCTTTCGACCTTCGTCATGACCAGTTCACTGCTGATCAATGTGGTCCTGAACGCCTGCTTCATCTTCGGGCTTGGCCCGTTCCCCAAACTGGGACTGATCGGCGTCGCGGTCGCGACCTTGATCGCCCGCTTCTTCGAACTATGCTGCTGTATCATCGATTCGCTGCGGAACAAGTTGGTCAAGATCCGCATTCCTTACATCTTTGAACGCAACAAGCTGCTGTTCCGTGATTTCACCAAATATGCTGTCCCCGCTCTGATGAACGACGTGGTCGCCTCCTTCGGCTTCTCCATGTATTCGGTCATCATGGGGCATCTGGGCAGCGATATCGTGGCCGCCAACTCGGTCGCGGTGGTCGCACGACAGTTCGGCAGCGTCTTCGCATTCGGTATCGCCCACGGTTGTGCGATCATCATAGGCAAAACGCTGGGCGAGAACAAGCTAGACCTGGGAAGGCAGTACGCGAAAAAATCCCTGCAGCTGGCAGCGGTCTTCGGCGCTCTTGGCGGCCTGATCATGATCCTGCTGCGGCCGGTCATCGTGAACGTCAGCCAATTGGAAGGACAGGCAGCTGCCTACCTCAGGATCATGGTCCTGATCCAGTCCTACTATGTGATCGGCATGGCCATCAATATCACCTTCTTCAGTGGCATCTTCCGATCCGGCGGCGACGCTCGTTTCGGATTCTGGGTCGATGCCATCACCCTTTGGTGCTGGATGATCCCCTTGGGCTTCCTCCTGGCTTTCGTCCTGAAACTGCCGCCCATTTGGGTCTATTTCTTTCTGATGCTGGATGAATTCTTCAAGATGGGCCCCTGCTATCTGCATTATCGTAAAGGAAAATGGGTAAAGAACATCACGCGGGACGAGATCAGCGCCTCCTGAATACACAATAACGATGAAATAATGGAGATCGATCTATGAGCTTTTATCTTTTGCAGGAAACGATACAGCCCTGCGCCTCTGAGGATCTGCTCGATCGGACAGGCCGTCAGTATGTGGCCGTGCTCACCAGCACGGAATGGGCCCAGGAGCGTGAACGTTTCGACATGGGCATCGAGCTGGAGCCAAATGCAGGCGATATCCACAACACCAAAGCGGAAGTCAATTTTGATTCTCTGACCGGGACGTTCCAGCTGCCCGACCGTGACGACATCACCGGCCATGATTACCGCTTCGCTTTCGCCCTGGATGAAAAGGGCATCGTATTCATCGATGACACCGGCAAGGTGGAAGAAATGATCGGCATCATCCGCCGCACAAAGCGTTGGCGGGAGCCGAGCCTGGAACGTTTCCTCTATGATTTTCTGGAGCAGATCGTGGACCGCGATCTGTCCATCATGGAGCGTTATGAATCCGAACTGGACCGGATCGAGGATACCATCCTAGAGACCGAAGGCCAGGGCGATCTGATGCGTGTCAATGAGATCCGCAGCGATATCCGGGAACTCCTCGTCCATTATGAGCAGATCATCGATATGACGCAGGAGCTGGAGGAAAACGAAAACGGGTTTTTCAAAGAAGAAAATCTGCGCTATATCCACCTGTTCATGAATCTCATGGCCCGGCGGCATGACACCGCCATCGCACTGCGGGATCATACCATACAGGTGCGCGATCTGTACAACGCACAGCTGGAAGTCCGTCAGAACCGAATCATGACACTGCTGACCGTCGTTACAACGATCTTCATGCCGCTGACGCTCATCGCGGGCTGGTACGGCATGAACTTCCGCTATATGCCGGAACTGGAATGGCGTGCCGGCTACCCCATCGTGATCGTTCTGAGCATCGTCATCGTCATATTCTGTCTCATTCTTTTCAAAAAGAAAAAATGGATGTAAGAAAGAAGACCGATCTATGAGCCGCATCGAAGAACTTCTGGATGCCCCGTACTGGGTCATCGATATCCTGCCCGAACAAGTTCCTGCAGGGGCGCCCGGCCAGTATTTCACCATCGAGGATCATCTGCTGAAACATCGGATCCTTAAGATCAAGCAGAAACATATCGACGTGATATTGAAACTGAACTGTTACCACGCCATCGAGATGGAAGACGTAAAAAACCCCGCACCGGAACAAATCGAAGCCGTGATGAAGGACCGATACGTCTATATCATGGTCGGGGGCGCCATGATCCTTTCCGAACCCGACGATACGTGCATGACCATATTCAATCCCGACGGGCCATTGCTGGACCTGCTTAAGGTCCTGGCCGCCAGTGAAGGGCTTTTTCTCTGGCAGCCTCCCCAGAGCCCTGCTTATGGTTCATGATGCCAGGTGTCACTATGAAATATATACTTCAGATCTTTACCGGTCCCTGGCAGGAATCGCACCCTGCTCCGGAAGAAATCATCCGGAAGATCGAGTCCGTATCCGCCAGGATCCCGGTGGAATCCGTCATCATCGGATGGAACACAGACGCCTCTCTCTACCAGAAAGTCGGCGCCTTTTTACATAGCGCCGGTATCCGAATGCTGCTTTGGCTGCCGGTCTTTTCCGAGATCAGCGATATCGCAGAGCCGGAAACGGCGGTAGATCTATTCGGGGATCAGATCGTTGCTCCGATCCATCAGGAAGGTGAAGATTTCCTCTTCTGCTGTCCCTCTTCTTCTCATAATCTGCAGGCCGTCAAAAACATCTACGAAACATATTTCAGCGGCTGCTGTTTCGACGGGGTATTCCTGGACAAGATACGCAGCCAGTCTTTTGTTGCCGGCGTATCCGGTGTGTTGAGCTGCGGTTGCCCCCGCTGCAGAAGGATCTACCAACAGAAGGGACTGGATCCGGATCTCGTCACAGAACGGTATCAAATGAAAAAAGATGCTTTCTTTGATATGGCCGGGTATCCTATGGATGGAGCCTTTCAGCTGAAGGATCCTCTGGCACAGCAGTTTTTTGCAATCAAGGAAGAGATCATCACCGATGCCGTCGCGGATCTCAGCCGGTATTTCAAAAGCAAGGATATGATCGTCGGTCTCGATCTGTTCGCACCCGTCGTCAGTCGGTTCGTCGGTCAGAATTACACTGCGCTCTCGCAGTATGCCGACTTCATCAAGCCTATGTTATATCGAAAAACGACTGCACCGGCGGGTATCGGGTATGAATACGCGCTGTTCGAGTCATCCGCCCCTGCAGCGAAAGGCCGTATGGAACTCTCCATGAATGGAACGTTTCTGAACACTCAGTTGGAAGCGATCCAAAGGGTCTCCTGCGCAAAATATCCTGGGATCGAGATCAATTACCGTGCAGATATCGCGAAGACAGACCCGGCTTACATTACACGATCACTGACTGCCATTAAAGATCATGGTTTTGATGGTGCCGCCTTGTGCTGGAACATCCTCCTCGCTCCGGATCCACACATCGATGCTGTTTCTCAGGTCCTATAGGACCGAAGCGCGATCACATACAAAAAGCCTTCCAAAGCTCAGACTTTGGAAGGCTTTATTTGATTGATCAGCGTTATATCAGTCTTTTCTGCGATTCTGCAGGAACATGGGAATGTCGATCGGCATGTCGACGCTTTCCGCCGGACGCTGCTGTGAGTAAGAAGTATCCGGAACCGGCGCCTGCGGAGCCTTCGGCACTTCAGGCTGATACTGAGGCGCCTGCGGACGTGCGGGCTGCGGCTGCGGTGCGAACGTCTCGGGCGTGGGGATGCGCGTGTTGCGGTCGTTGTGGAAGTCGGTCGCGATCACGGTGACGAGCAGCTCGTCCTCCAGGTTCTCGTCTGTAGAGGTACCGATGATGATATCTGCATCCGGAGCTGCCATCTTCGTGATGGAATCCATGACCTCTTCATATTCCAGAATACCCATATCCGGGCCGCCGCAGACGTTGATCAGGATCTGGCCGGCGCCTTCGATACTGGTATCGAGCAGCGGAGAATTGATGGCCATCTGCGCAGCGTTGACCGCACGATCGTCACCAGAAGCACGGCCGATACCCATGTGGGCCAGGCCCTTGTTTTCCATAGTGGAACGGACATCAGCAAAGTCCAGGTTGATGACACCGGGACGGGTGATCAGATCGGAAATGCCCTGTACGCCCTGACGCAGGATACTATCTGCCATACGGAAGGCTTCCTGCATGGTGGTACGCTTGTCGGCCATGGTCAGCAGGCGATCGTTGGAGATGGTGATCAGCGTGTCGACGTTCTGCTTCAGCTCGGCGATACCGGCTTCTGCGGAGCGCATTTTCTTCGCGCCTTCAAAACGGAACGGCTTGGTAACGACACCAACCGTCAGGATGCCCATATCCTTCGCGATACGCGCTACGATCGGCGCTGCTCCGGTACCGGTGCCGCCGCCCATACCAGCGGTAACGAAGACCATATCGGTATCCTGCAGCATGGCACGGATCTCGTCCTCACTTTCAGAAGCGGCTTTCGCGCCAACTTCGGGACGTCCGCCGGCGCCAAGGCCGCGGGTAAGTTTCTCGCCGATGAGGATCTTTTCCTCTGCGTTGGCCCGCATCAGGACCTGCTTATCGGTATTGACGACAACAAAATCCGCACCCTGCAGACCATCTTCTATCATACGCTGAACAGCATTGTTTCCGCCGCCGCCAACGCCAACTACGCGAATACGTGCTGTATCGAGATCTTTTTCATTAAAATCAAACTCTAACATAGAATTTCCTCCTATTTAGCCATATTATGTTTATCATACCTTTTTTTGCAAGATAAATCAAGCCTTTTGTCACGAATTTGTGTTTTCGATGTAGATCTGGTTATTCAGATCCTCCAAGTGCAGGATCCCGGAACCATGGTTCGTATCCTTCAGGATCTCTTTGAGTGCCGCAGCTTTGCGGTCCAGATCCGTCGTCGTCCCGATACTGACATCAAGGCCATCGATCCTCCAGTGCACGTCTTCTGCCCGAGCGACTGAGATCTCATCTGTCATTGCCAATAATTCATATTTCTCCAATACATTCAGGCAATCCAGCATGATCGTGAAGCGTTCCGTATCCTCCGTGTCGATCGCTTCTCCGAGGCTGAAGCTCTGGACCTGGATTCCTGTCAGCATCGGCGTATCTTCATCGATCTCGTGTACACTGTCCAGTACACTGCCGGTCGTATCTATGCAAAGGTACATGCCCATATAGGGCAGATATCCCATGACCTTCTTTTCCACGATCTTGACCAGTATGTTATGCGGCCACTTGATGAACACTTCCGCGGACAGGATCAGCGGATCCAGTTCAAATTTCGTGTTGTAATGGGTCAATGCATACCAGATCAGGTTCATGTCCTCGTGCATATCGAGGTTTTCCATGACGATCTCGTCGGTCACGCGCTCGTTTCCTTCGATCGTGGGATGTTCGACGTCAAAAAATCCCGTCAACAGCAGGATCACGAAGATCAGCAGGATCCCACCGACGACCATCGGCCATTTGCGCCTTGGCCTTTTCCGCTTCTTGATATTCGTTGCAACGACTTTGCCCATATGCGCCCTCCTTTACCGACTCAGCGGTCGGCCAGACGCCTCGGATCCGCAGGTTCTGAAGCTTGCGCAGGCGCTTCCGTATAAGTACGGCGGGAAATATTGAGCAGCAAGCCCATACTGATCATGAGGAACAGTATGGAAGAACCGCCGTAGCTGATGAAGGGAAGGCTGACGCCGGTCGCCGGGATCGAATTGGTACTGACCGCTATGTTGAGCACCGCCTGCAGTCCGACCTGGACTACCAAGCCGGCCGCCAGATAGGTCGTAAAACCATCCGGTGCTTTGACCGCGATCTTGGATCCTTGCCATGCGATGACGCCGAACAGCAGGATCACCATACCGGCGCCAAGCAGGCCCAGCTCTTCGCAGATGATCGCGAAGATGATATCATTATAGGCTTCAGGGATGAAACCCAGTTTTTGAATACTTTCACCCAGGCCATTGCCAAAAAATCCACCGGAACCGATCGCATATAAGGATTGTACGATCTGATACCCTTCGTTCTGGGCATACCGGAAAGGATCCATGAAAGCTTTGACGCGGTTGGCGCGGTACATGAACTTTTCAATGAAAGGCTGGATGAAGCCCGGGAACTTGCTCAGCGGCACATAGACCGGAAGAATGACGAAGACCGTTATGACCGCAAGGCCGAACAGGCCGATCAACAAAAAGTACCGCCAACGGCAGCCGCCGATGAACATGATCGTCAGACCGATCATCATGATGATGATACCACTCGTCAGGTTCTGATAGGCGACGAGTCCCGTGGGGATCAGCAGCAGGAGCAGCAGCTTAAAGAACGTCTTTCGTTCCTCGATATGCTTTTGGTACTGATCCACCTTGACCGCCATGAACAAGGCCACACCTAGTTTGACGAGTTCCGCAGGCTGGAACTGGATCGGTCCGATGGCGAGCCAACGGGAGGAACCGTTGACACTGACGCCGAACGCCAGCACCGCTACCGCAGCTGCTAAGGAAACGAAGTATGCCGCCCAGGCCAGTTTACGGAACAGTTCCATCGAGAAATACATGGCGACGATCAGTCCGACGAATCCCATGACCAGCGCCATACATTGCCGCTTCAGGAAATACAGCGGGTCGCCCATATTGTTATACGCGTAATAATAACTGGAACTGGTGATCATGACCAAGCCGATGAAGCACAACAAGATGATCGCGGCCATGATGGCGAAATCACTCTCATGGACCCGAGCAAGGGGCCGTGCGATCCGGTCCGCCAAGGGAGTCTTCTCTCTGGGACGTTTCTCACGACGCTTTTCAACAGGGGCATCCTGCATTGCAGGAGCTGCGGCAGAACGCTGTACACGCGCCTGTTTCGGCTTTCGTATCCTGCGTCGGCCTTCCCGCGGACGGACAGCCTCTACCCGCTCCTCATCTGTGGGACGCGGGGCAGAATCCATGCTGCGGAACTGTACCCGTTCCGCATCCCGCCGCGGCGTCATCGGTTCGTCGATGAAGCCGAAATCTTCCTGCCGCAAAGACCGGTTCCTTCTCTCCTCCGACAGTTTCTGCTGCTGTCTGCGGATCTCAGCGTTCCGGTCTCTGGCAGATCGTTGTTTTGCCATACAGACCTCCTTAAACTTCCATCGCCTGGACTGCCGCGCGGAACAGATCTCCGCGCTGTTCAAAGCTATCGAACATATCCCAGCTGGCACAGGCCGGCGAAAGCAGGACACAATCTCCCGGTTCCGCATACCTTCGTGCTTTTTCTACAGTCTCCTCCAAGGTGCTGCAGAATTCGATCCTGCTCTCTTCCAGGCCGGAACGAAGGGCCGCATCCCGAATGATCTCCTTAGTCTCACCGATCAGGAGAAGTTTACGCACCCGGCCGGGCATCAGATCCGTCCAGTCGTCGAAGGGGATCTTCTTGTCCATACCTCCACCGATCAGGACCACCTGTGACCGCATGGCCAGCAAACCTTTGATCGCCGCATCGGTATTGGTCGCCTTAGAATCATTGTAATATGGCACACCGTTGACAGTGCCCACGTATTCGATCCGGTGGGCAACGCCTTTGAACTGCACCGCCGCCTTACGGATCACTTCCGGATCCAGGCCGGCACATAGGCAGCAGGCGATGGCCGCCAGCATGTTTTCTTCATTATGCGCACCGAAGATCTGCATTTCTTCGATGCCTACGATCGGCCGACGCACTCCACCAATGGCGCTGATGATCTGTCCATTCTCTGTCCAGATCCCGCCCTCCGGTTGGGTCTTACGGCTGAACCCGATGACCCGAGGGCCATGGGGCTTGTGCTCCAGTTCTCCCGCCATGCGCAGGCACTCCGGATCATCGAAATTGAGTACACAGAAATCTTCTTCCGTCTGATTGCGGTAGATGTTCTGTTTCGCCTCCATATAGGCCTGCATGGTATGATGCCGGTTCAAATGATCCGGCGTGATATTCAGCACCGCACTGATATGGGGATGGAAGGCTTCGATCGTTTCCAACTGAAAGCTGGAGAGCTCCGCGACCACATAATCGTTCTCGGTCGGCACTTCCGCGCGCAATGCGAAAGCAATGCCGATATTACCCACGACCTCCGTCCCGGGATACGCGGCTTTCATGATCTCGCCGGTCAGCGCGGTCGTCGTAGTTTTTCCGTTGGTACCCGTGATCCCGATGATCGGAGCTTTGCAGAAGCGATAGGCCAGTTCGACCTCACCCCAAACGGTCAGGCCCAGATCGCGTGCTTTGAGTACGAACGGCAGGTCCGTCGGAACGCCGGGGCTCAGGATCATCAGGTCGTAGCGTGCCAGAAGTTCCTCATCCGGTGTTGTGCCAAACAACAGCCGTACGGGCAGTTCTGCCGCTTCGTTGAGCACGTCGGCCTTGATCGTCTCTTCTTTCTTGCTGTCGCAGATCGTGACCATCGCACCATGCTGCAGTAACAGACGGGCTGCACCAAGACCGCTGCGCGCCAGCCCGATGATCAAAACCTGTTTATTCTGGTATTCCATGACAATCCCCTTTTCTTACAGCATCCACAAAGCGACGAGGCAAAGCAGTGCCGTCACGATGGTGAAGATCGTTACGACTTTGGTCTCTTTCCAGCCGCCCAATTCAAAATGATGATGGATCGGAGCCATGCGGAAGAACCGCTTGCCGCCGGTCTTTTTAAAATACAAGACTTGGATGATCACCGAACAGACCTCAGCCAGATAGATAAAGCAGATCACAAAGACCAGGATCGGGATCTTCAACAGCAGCGCCGCACCTGTCACAAAACCGCCCAGCGCCAAAGATCCGGTATCTCCCATGAAGACTTTGGCAGGGTTGGTATTGAAGACCAGGAAGCCCAGAAGCGCACCGAGCATGGCGGAACAGGCAGGCGTGATCTTTCCACCCTCTCCCAACGCGGCAATGGCAAGAAACGTCACGATCACGGATGTAACGCTGGTCAGCAGTCCATCCAGGCCATCGGTGAAATTCGATCCATTATCGAATCCTACGATCAGCAGCACCGCCAGAATATAATACAGGAAATGCAGATCCAGCATCTTGTCGGACCAGGGCATCTGGATCTTGGTGCCGACGCCGGAGACGCCCAGATAAATGACAAAGGCAATGGCCACCAGGATCTGCATGCCGAACTTCTGCCAGGCTTTCAAACCATCGTTGTTTTTGAAGACGATCTTCAGCAGATCATCTGCCATACCGATCAGGCCCATGCCCCACGTCAGCAGGATCAACGGGATCGTACCCTTGTTGCCTTTCAGGAAAAACAGGGCAGCGATCGTGAACGTCAGCAGGATCGCGATACCGCCCATAGTCGGCGTACCGGCTTTTTTCTGATGTGCAGCCGGTCCTTCCTCCCGGATATACTGTCCGAATTTCAGTTTGTGCAGCAGCGGGATCAAGACCGGACAGACGACCATTTGCAGTGCAAAGGCGATCAAAGCAGGCAGGATATAGGATTTCATTTGTTTCTTCCCCTTATTTGGTTTCTGTTAAAGTTCGTACGATTCGTTCCAGCGCCATGCCGTGGGACGCCTTGACCAGGATCACGTCCTGAGTCCGCACTTCGCCTGCCAGCGCTTCTATCAGATCTTCGACCGTATCGAAATGGCGGCATACAGCGGCAGAACGACTGGCTTCTTCCTGGATCCAGCGCGCACGCGTACCAACAGTCCAAAGTACGTCGATACCGGACTTCTCCGCAACCACACGGCCTACAGCGCGATGCCCCTCTTCTTCCATGGCACCCAGTTCAAACATATCGCCCAGGATAGCGAAATGGCGTCCGGAACCCGGCCAGGCTGCCAGCGTTTCGAGAGCGGCTGTCATGGAATCCGGGCTTGCGTTATAGCAATCATCGATCACGGTACACCCAGCGCCATTCAGTACATGCATGCGTCCATCCGCGGACTCGTACGAATCCAGGCCCCGCAGGATCTCTTCCTTCGTCAGCCCCAGGAAACACGCACTCATGATGGCCGGCATGATATTATAGGCCATGTGACGCGCCGGTGTATGCAGCACGGTCTCATAGGTCTCGCCATGATACGTGCCTTTGAAATACAGACGTCCATCCGGCAGACTCTCCGCCGCCAGGATCCGCCCTTCACAGGCTTCCTGCCAGCCGAAATACTCGATGGTTTCCGGGCGTTTCCCCTTCAGGCCATAAAGTCTCTCATCATCACCGTTGAGGAAGAGGATGCCCTCCGGATCCAGATAGTCGGTGATCTCCAGTTTGGCTTTGAGGATCCCTTCCCGACTGCCCAGATTCTCCATGTGAGAAATGCCGATGTTGGTAATGATCCCGACTTTAGGCCGGGCTGTCCGTGACAGACGGGTGATCTCACCGAAGTGATCCATACCCATTTCTGTCACGGCAGCCTCGTAAGTCTCATCCAATTCGAACAATGTCAAGGGCATACCGATATTGTTGTTGTGGTTGCCCAGTGTCTTCAATACTTTACGTCCGCCCGACAACGCGGCGGCGACGAAATCCTTGCAGCTGGTCTTGCCTACACTGCCCGTCACGCCAACGATGGGGATCGGAAAGCAGCTGCGGTACCAGGCGGCCATGTCTTCCAATGCCGCCTCGGTGTCCTGGACCACGATCAACGCCTTGCAGTATGGCAGTTGATCCTCATGCGCCATAAGATGATCCTCCCGGATCAGTGCGCAGGTCGCCCCTTGCGAGAATGCTTTTTCGATAAAATCATGCCCATCGACACGTTCCCCGATGATGGGAATGAAGAGCGATCCCAGCATGATCTTGCGGGAATCGATCTCGACAGAACGCACATAGGCATCCGCCATCCTCTCTGGGATGACACGTCCGCCTGCAGCCTTCGCCAGTTCTCCAATACGGGTTGGGATCATTTGTGTTACTCCTCGTCTGTTGTTTCTGTTGTTTCTATGGTTTCATCAGCAGACTCATCCGTCTGTACTTCGTCTGTTGTTGCATCTTCCGGTTTTTCCGTCACCGGATAGATGTTCATATATGGCAGCATATCCGCAAACATTTCCGCCGCGACCGCCGAAGGTGAGGTACTGGATCCATCATTGGGCTCATCCAGGATGACCAGCAGGACGATCTCCGGATCCTCGACCGGTGTAAAGCCGATGAAGGAGCAAACATAGGCGTCCTTTTTGTAAGTACCATCATCACCATGCTTCTGCGCCGTACCGGTCTTACCGCCGATCGAATAACCTTCGACCTGTGCGGCCTGACCTGTACCGCGGGCAACGACGGTCTCCAGATAGCTGCGCATCGTGTCCGAGACTTCCCGTGAAATGACTTCTCGGTTGATCTCCTTGGTATTGCTCAGGACCAGGTTCCCGTAGGGATCCGTGATATGATCGACCACATGCGGCGTGACCAGATCTCCGCCATTGATAACGGCGGAAAACGCGGTGATCAGCTGCATCGGCGTCACGTTGAAGCCCTGTCCGAAGGAAGTGGTCGCCAGTTCGACCGGCCCCATGGTGTCGATGTTGTAGACAAGCGGTGAAGCACTGGTCTCACCCGGCAGATCGATCCCGGTCCGGTGGCCAATACCGAACGCATCCTGATACTCCATCCAACGGTCGACACCCATCAATACGCTGATCTGTGTCATACCGATGTTGCAGGAATGCTGGATGATATCCTGAACGGTCTCGATCCCATGATTCTCTTCATACGCGCACTGGATCGTCGTGTCCCAGAAATCGATCTTAC
This sequence comes from Clostridiales bacterium, assembly GCA_024689505.1. Taxonomy (GTDB): domain Bacteria; phylum Bacillota; class Clostridia; order Lachnospirales; family Bianqueaceae; genus RUG159. The sequence continues at coordinate 62,614 of JAILDJ010000004.1, read as the reverse complement.
CGCCGCAGTAGAAGGTCGTGGTGACGCCCAGGACCGCTTCCTGCAAGGCCGCCGAAGCAAAGATCGGTTTGAAGGTCGAACCCGGTTCATACGCATCACTGATGGCGTAATTCTTCCAGATATACTGATAATATTCTTCGTTGCTTTCCGGTGTGCCGTATTCCTTTGTGAACGCGGGGGTCACACCGATCGCCGTAAGTGCGTTGTTCAGATCGAAGGTCGGAACCACCGCCAGTCCCAGGATCGCACCTGTTTTGGGATTCATGGCGACCGCGCATCCGGAGATCGCTTCATAACGCTGCACCCCGGCCTGCAGGCGCTGCTCCATATAGTACTGCAGCGTACTGTCCAACGTCAGCGTGATGGTATCCCCATCCTTGGCCGCCGCGTACTCTTCCACAAAGCTGCCGGCGTTATTGGAAACGACCATCTGTCTGCCATCGACGCCGCGCAGGTTTGCCTCATATTCCTGCTCGACCCCATAACTGCCGTTGAAGCCCAGCACGTGTGCCATCAGCGATCCATTGATATACGAACGCTGTTCGTCCTCTTCGAACCAGATACCGGTAACGTCGCCTTTCTCGATCGCCTGCTGCAGTTGCTGCTGCTTGGAATAGGGAATGCGCATACCCTCATCAAAACGCTTATAACGGGTGTTTGCATATTCTTCCGTCAGGAATTTGTCGATGGTGGATTCCGGCACCTCCAGGATCTCCGCGATCTTTTCGACCGTAGAATTGAACAAGGCCGTATCCGCTTCACGGATCATTTTGCAGTCCAGGATGACGTTGTAGACCCGTTCGCTCTTCGCCAGAGTCTGACCGTTGATATCCTGGATCGTGCCTCGCAGCGCAGGGATCGTCGTGTCTGTCTGCAGGATCTGCTGCTGTTCTGCCGCGATCTCGTATTCCGAGCCATGTACCGCCTTGATCCAGGCGACACGAAGGAACAGAGCGCCCATGCTGATGATCAATAGAGCAATGATCAATCGCAGATTGCGCAGCTCTTTTTCTTCGTTTCTATTTCTGATCATGAAAGTGCCTCCAAGGTGTAAATATGTAAAATAAGCCGCTTTGTCCTAAAGCGGCTTGATTTTTATGAAAACCAGTGGAATCGGACTCTGGAGGTCTGCTCCTGCGGTCCCGCCGGCAGTTCTGTGTAGCTCTGCTGCGGCAAGGTGATAAAGACCGTATGAGTACTGTCTGCTTCCTGCATGCCCAATTCATCTACAGCGTACGTATACAGTGCGCTCATATCCTGCATCGGATTCTCGCGGATGACATCAGCCGCGGTACTCAGGCGGGTCTCCTCGATCTCCTCTTTCAAAGCGGAGACGCGGGCCTTTCTGGAATATACCTCCGAGTAGGATGCGACGATGCTAAGAGCGCCGATCAGCAGGATGAATGCGCTGATCAGGAACAGCCCTTTGCTTCTGTCACGGCCTGTCCTTCTGACAGGTCTGTTGTCAGGCAGCGTTCTGATCCGAACTTTACGCTGCGGCGCCTTACGTTCCCGACGTTTCGGCTCCGGGCGGCCCGGTATCTCTACCGGTTCCGGTACGGCTGAAGTCTGCAGGATATTGTACTCTATATCCGAAACCCAATCTTCAAAAAAATTATCCAATGCTTCTACTGCATTCGATTCCGCCACGCTGCTCACCTCCCTGTTACCCGTTTTCGCTGCTTGTTATCTCTCTATATTCTTTCCGCAATGCGCAGCTTGGCACTGCGGGCTCTCGGATTGTCCTCGAGCTCTTCCGTTCCCGGCAGGATCGGTTTTTTTGTAATGATCCTGATCTTCGGCTTGCGGCCGCAGACACAGACCGGAAACTCCTTGGGACAAATACATGGATCTTCTAATGTCTTGAATGTTTGCTTTACGATCCTGTCCTCTAAGGAATGGAATGTGATGACGCAGATGCGTCCCCCCGTGTTCAGGCGGTCGACCATGTCCGAGATCGCTTTTTCTAGTATAGTCAATTCCCCGTTGACCTCGATGCGGATCGCCTGAAAGCTTCTTTTGGCCGGATGTGGACCGGTTTCCCGCGCTTTTTTCGGAATGGCTTTTTTTATGATCTCCACAAGCGCGCCGGTCGTTTGTATCGGTGTTTCTTTTCTTGCATCGACGATGAATTCGGCAATGCGGCGGGCCCAACGCTCTTCCCCGTAGTCGCGAAGGATCCGTTCCAGTTCGGCGGCAGGATATGTATTGACGACCTCGTATGCACTTTTTGTCTGTCTTTGGTCCATCCGCATATCCAGCGGCGCGTCCTGCATGTACGAGAAGCCCCGTTCTGCTTCATCCAGCTGTCTGGAGGAAACCCCCAGGTCCAGCAGGAATCCATCAGCTTTCTCGATGTTCAGATCGTCCAGGATGGCGTTTATGTTTTTAAAGTTATCACGCACCAATGTGACTTTGTCACCGAAGGAAGCAAGTTTTATTTTCCCGTTTTCTATCGCTTCCTCGTCCTGATCGATCCCGATCAGCCTGCCACCCTCGTTCAATCGCAGGCAGATCTCTTTGCTGTGTCCGGCACCGCCCAGCGTCCCATCGACGTAGGTGCCGGTGCCGGTCACCAGCAATCCTTCAATGCTCTCCTCACGTAAGACGGATACATGCTTGTACTCGCTCAACTTAGTCTCACCCTCGTTTTAACGATCAGATTCCCAATTGTCCCAGTCTTTCGGCCAGTTCATCGTCCGTCTCGAAGGATTCTTCATTGTAAAGTTCCCACTTCTCCTGATTCCAGATCTCAATGTGATCATCCACACCTACGAAAACGATCTCTCTGTTCAGTCCCGCATGGTCTTTTAGATCCGCACTGATGAGGACGCGTCCTTGTTTGTCTATGGAACTGTCCTGCACACTGGCATAGAATACACGGCTTAAGGCACGGCTCTGTTTGGGGCCGCGGGAGAGACCGGCAAGTTTTTCACGAAGCTTGTCGAACTCTTCCTGAGAATAGATGCACAGGCAGCGCTCATCTTCCTGGTTCCACAGATCCTTGGTGATATAGAAGACTGTGCCCAACGGCTGTCTGAATTTGGCCGGAATGATCACGCGGCCTTTATCATCGATATTCTGATGATATTCTCCGTAGAACATGCTTCTCTCACCACCTTTCTGCAAGTGTCAGGATCCGATGTGCACCACTTCGCACCACTTCCCTCCAAAGTGATTCCATTATAAGGCCTATATTGCGGTTTTGCAACACTTTTTCTTAAATTTTTGGAAAAAATTTTCACTCCAAAACGTATGTTCGCATACAAAAAAGAGGCCTCAAAAGGCCTTTCACTATATATTGTATGGTGGCTGTTTTCGACCACAATTTTCCATGTTCTTCGGACCGGTGGAGCGATGTGGTGTGCTTTTTCCACGATATGACGGCACAAAAAAAGACCGTCTCAGAACAGAGACGGTCAGGCTTTGTTTCGTTTTCGAAGCACGATGTACAATATGATGCCTCCGACGACCAGCACCGCGGACAGCGCCATGGAGACCGGGATATTCGTCCCCCACAGCATCAGCTGATCCGTGCGGATATATTCGATGACGAACCGCAGGAGTCCATAGCCGATCAGGTACGTACAGAAGATGACACCAGGAGTCTTTCTCTTCTTCCAAAGCAGCAGCATAAGTATGACCAGCAACAGGTTGCCGGCGGATTCATATAAGAACGTGGGCTGTACCTGGATATAGGTGACACCGCCCTCAGTGATGGCCTTCTCCATTAGCTCCGGTGTAGTATAAGCTGCGGTCTCCACGTTCAGCCGCATGGCGAACAGCCCGTCGGTATAACCGCCGAAAACTTCCTGGTTGCAGAAGTTGCCCCAGCGGCCGATGGCCTGTCCCAAGGCCAGGCCCGGGATCGCCGTATCGATGAGCAGCCATGTATCGTATTTCTTGATCTTGCAGTAGATCAGCGCCGTGGCCACCGCGCCGATCACACCTCCGTAGATGGCCAATCCGCCGCCGCGCAGATTGAAGATCTGCATCAGATTGTCGGCATAATAGTCCCAGGAAAAGATCACATAGTAGATCCGTGCGCCTAGGATCGAAAAGATCAATGCGTAGATGATGAAATCGGTATATGTTTCAGATTTTTGTCCCGTTTTCTTCGCGATCAGACAAGCAAGCCCAAGGCCTGCAGCCACGCCTAAAGCAATGATCAGACCATACCAGGCGATCTCCAGGCCGAAGATCGTAAAGGCAGTCCTGCTTAAATGGGCGATCTTGATCCCCAGATGGGGAAACCATACATCAGGCATCTTCTTTCTCCTCCGCCGCTTCCTTCCTCACGACCAGAAGCCGTTCGACCTTACGGTCCGCGACGACCTGGACCAACAGTGTCAGGTTGCGGAATTCAAATGTATCACCAGCCACCGGCATCTTCTCCAACATTTCGCTGACCCAGCCGCTGACTGTCGTAGACTCGTATTCGTCCTCGTCGACCTCCTCATCCAGGAGTTCGAAGAACTCATCCAGATCCATGGCACCGGAGATCACGAAGGTCTTGTCGTCGACCTGGCGATGGTCCACCACCACCTTGTCGTGCTCGTCCCAGATCTCACCCACCAGTTCCTCCAGGATATCTTCCATCGTCACGATACCCTGCGTGCCACCGTATTCGTCCACGATGACCGCCATGTGGCTCTGCTTCTGCCGCAGTTCTTCCAGCAGATTCTGGATCTTGATGTTTTCGGGGAAATAGGCAGCCGGCTGGATCTTATCGGTCCAATTGGTCTCCTGGTGCAGCAGGCAGTGCATATAATCCCGCTCGTGCAGGATGCCGATGATCTCATCGATGGTTTCTTCGTAGACCGGCAGGCGTGAGAAACTGTGCTCACTGAAGACCTGACCTACTTCTTCCATCGTCATGTTTTTCTCCACACCGATGACGTTGACACGGTGTGTCAGGATCTCCTCCGCTGTCACATCATGGAACTCGATCGCGGAGCGGATCAGATCACTCTCCTGCTCATCCAGGATGCCATCCTCTTCGACTTCGTCGATCATGGTCATGAGCTCGTCCTCGGTGACGGCCTGTTCTTCCTCGTTGCCAAAGGCCTTTGCCAGTATTTTCTGCCAGTGGCTGATCAGGAAATTGACCGGTGTCAGGCAAATGACCATAGGACGTACCAGACGCACGACTGCACAGGCGAATTTCTCAGGGATCTGCTTGGCGATGGTCTTCGGTGTGATCTCTCCGAAGAACAGGACCAGCAGCGTGATGCAGATCGTGGACCAGACCGGTCCATTGTGCAAGAACCAGCGCGTGAACAGAACGGTAGCCAGCGTGCTGGCGATGATATTGACGACGTTATTGCCGATCAGCAAAGTAGAGATCAGCCGGTCGTACTGTTCCAGAAGATCCAATACCTTGGCTGCCCTCTTATTACCATCCTGTGACATGCTTTTCAAACGTATATAATTGGCCCCTGTGAAGGCCGTTTCCGTGGCTGAGAAGAACCCGGACAAAAGGATCATGAGAATGATCACAATGATCATGGTCGTATCCATAGATGCGTGCTTTAAAACTCCTTATCGTAACTATATTTCATATGGCAGAGCCATACTATGTGCTTTTCATATGCCGCAAATGATAGACATATCCAAGCATGCTGCGTAAACAAAAGCAGACCGGATACATTCGCACCCCGTCTGAAATAGGATTATTCAGTTTTGGAACATTCTCGGTAAGGACCGTCGTCCACGAAAAATTCACCAACCTTTGCTCTTGTTTTGACAAGATTATAATATAAGAGCCTCCCCTTGTCAAGGGAAGGCTCTTGCTGGTATTTCTGGTATTACATTTTGGAGAAAACGTAGATATTGCCGTCAACGTCCGTACAATAGAACTGACCATCGACCTGCGGAAGAACGATCACGCCCTCGCTGGTGCTCAGCGTCAAGATGGAACCATCGAATTCCCAGGTGATCGGCATAGAGGCTCCGCCCAGCATGACCTGGCCGCTGCCGCCGTTATCCAGCTGGAACATGATCAGACTCTCATAGTATTTCGCGCCGTAGGCTTCGGTCAGCTCCGCCTCGGTGTAGCCGTTGTACTCGCTGACATAGTAGGTGCCGACCAGATCGTTCGCAGGCTCCTCTTCCGCCGGTGTCTCCTCGGCTGTGCCGGCAGCCGCATCGATCAGAGAACCATCAGCCACAGGCAGCAGGCGCGTGATCGCGCCTTGGAAGGTATCCTTGCTGTCTTTATAATCACAGAAACGCTCACGCATGGAATCACCGACCAATGTCACCTGATACAGACCATCCTTGGTGTAGTAGATCATTTCCGCGGGTGCGACGTAATTGTTGATGTCCGCAGTCATGAGGCAATACATAGCATGATAGACACGATCCATATACTCGGTATCGGAAACGACTTCCATATAGACCTGGTATTCCAAAGAATCCGGAGTGAACTGTGCTTTGATCATGTCTTCCAGATCGGTCTGATCGTCCCAGGTAGCGTCGACTTCATACCACTTGTTGCCAAGCTGGACCAAGCTCCAGGCATGTCCGCCCAGACCGCCGTCCGCGCCGGCGTTGCCTGCCATACCGGTAGCGACCGTCGCCGGAATGCCCAGCTGTCCCAGCAGATATTCATACGCCAGGGAATAGCCATCGCAGACGCAGGTATTTGCAGCTCCGCGGGAATTGCGGACCAGAGGCCCAAACGCAGTATGCGCATAATCGTTCAGGTTCTTTTCCAGGACTTCATTATCGTAGGTGGCCATGCCGATCAGCTTGTCATGGACCTGCAGCGCGATCTCCGCGTCAGATTTCGTGGTATCGATGTCGGCCAGGAACTGCTCGACCGCGGTATTGAATGCGGTAACGTCCGTCTCGAAGCCATCGTATGGTGCACTCATCTGCAGGTAAATGATATTGTGGCCATTGGCCGGCTTACCGATGTACGCATCGATACCGTAAGCACCGTTCCAGGGATAGATCCACCACAGCTCCGGATGGTCGTAGCTGATCGCTGCCAGAGCGGTATAATAATCCATTGCGAAAGCATCACTGTTCGGATCCTTGTCCGTATACAGGGTAACGATATTGTCCTTCGTGGTCGGATCCATGGCGACCAGGTAGATCGCGTCGTAGATGTCCTGCATCTCGGGCGTCAGCTGATCATAGAAATAGTAGTAAGTGGAATTATTGATGATCAGAGTATCGCTGCCGGGCGTATAAGCACGCATGGCACGATCCATCTGATTCTCTTCGTCTTCTGTCAGCGTTTCCGGCTCGACGACCTGGATCTCAGGGATGAAACCGCGGCGCATCATGTTGATGCCGGAAATGACCTGTGCATCACTGTTTACAGGAGTGCTCTCCTCAGCAGATGTCTGGTTGAAATCACCCAGGGCACTCATGGTGTTTGAGAGGTTGGTACTGAATTCTTCCTGGCTCGGAAGGGCTGCTCCGGCCTCTTCTGCAGGCGCTTCTTCCTCTGCCGGCGCTTCTTCCGCGGATTCTTCTTCCGCGATCGGCGCTTCTTCCGCGGCGCTTTCTTTCTCAGTTTCAGACGCGGCCGGCGTTTCAGGCGCGGCATCCTTCTTGGCGCAGCCCGATACGACCAGGGCTGCAGCCAGAAGCAGCGCGAACAAGGCTGCCAACTTTCTGTGTTTCATTGGTCTCCTCCTAAATTTGTATTTATGATATTCCCGACCATAGTGGGAGTATATCCGTTTTTACATGTGCTCTGTCAAGAGTTGGGCGATATGCAGGCACCGGGCACTTTCCGGAAGCCCTTCCCGTAATCCCTGCCAGCAAGCACTGCAATAGCTGACCACCGCATCCTGCCCGATTCCGGAAGCATAGGCCTGCAGCCGGCGCAGTCCTTCCTCTGGAGCACAAGGATCCGCATATGTTTCCAGAATGCTGAATGTTTTCGGTGCCAGTTTGAGATTGCCCGGCATCATCGGACGCATGAGGAACCGGCCGTCGAAACCCTCCTGATCCGGTGCGTCTTCTATGACGAAACCCATCTTCTGCAGCAGACTGCGCACAGCCTTCTTCTCTGCCATATGTGTCCTGGCCCGGAAACAATCCTGCAGCACGATCCTCTCCCCTGTATGATCCGGCAGGTCCAGATCCGAAAGCGCGTCCAGATATTCAAAGATGCTGACCGGCGGCTGCTCGGGATTGTTCTCTCCGATAATGATCGCACAGGTCTGACAGATCGTCAGCGGTACGATATCTTCCGGGAGGCGATCATAGCTTTTCCTGCAGCAACCTGCGATCTCTACGCCCCGCGATGCAAGGAAGCTCTTGAGTTTCTCGGAAACGTCAGGGAACAATCGAGTAAAGTTACAAGAAGGGAAATACAAATACTTTACTTCTTTTGCTGTAGCCATGAAAAAACTCCTTCAAAACAACCACAATAATATATCATGATCATTATAATGTAAAAAAACATTTTCGTCAACGCATCCACGATTGCACAAAAAAATCAGCCCCGTCCGTTTCCGAAGGCAAGGCTGACTTGTTCTGACTGCTTTGTTACTTCTGATCCCAGGGATTCGGTACGAACTCTCCGCCGCGTGCCCACTTCAGGTACTGAAGCGCGTGCAGCTGCGCCGTCATCTCCCAGTCTCCACGATAGATCGGATCATGATATCCTTCCACGCAGACGTCGCCCTCATACCCATTCTCTCTCAAGATGGAGAAGATATCTCTCCAGTTCAGGTCACCAAAGCCAGGGGTACGCTGCGGTGCGAATTCGACTGCTCCAAAAACGCCATAACGGCGCACGGCATCCATGTCGACACTGGCATCTTTTCCATGCATATGATAGATCTTCGGCGCCCATTCACGCAGCTGCGCGATCGGATCGATCAATTGGATCTGCTGATGGCCGGGTTCCCACTCCAGACCCAGCGCTTCAGAAGGCACCAGATCGAACATCTGCTCCCATGCTTTCGGATTGAATCCGATGTTGCACGTGGTGTGCCGCCAGGTACCGCCCATGGGGCAGTTTTCGATGACAAGACGCACGCCTTCATCTTCCGCCACGGCCGCAAGCTCTGTAAATACCTCTTTGAATTTCGGCATGGCCGCGTCCACAGACTCTCCTTCAAACGCTCCGGCAAAAGTCCCAACGTTTGCAGCACCATATGCCGCCGCCGAACGTATCACGTACTTCAACGTCTCCTTATGCTCTTCATACATCAAGGGATTACAATAATATCCCAACGTAGACACATAGACGCCTGTGCCGTCTAGAAGATCACGCACACGAGCCGCCTGCTCTTTCAGATCGGTGCCTTCCAGCGACATATGGAAATTGATGGCGGCACATTCAAAGCCGGCCTGTACCATATGGGGCAGCCAGGCCTCCGCCTGCGTTCCCGGGATGCAGGTCCCGATATGGATCTGTTTCATGTTCCGGTCCCTCCTTGGTTGGAAATCCTTTGAATCACAGAATGATACATCTGTACTATATCGAATGCTTTTTTAATTGTCAAGGGCCCGGCCGCGTGGTATACTTTTGCCAAACAAATGCAGAAAGAAGGTGCACATATGCTGCTTTTGCAAAATGGCAAGATCTTTACGATGGAAGGAGATGAACCTTTCGTTGGCGATATATTGATCTCGGAAGGCACGATCCTTCAGGTCGCCCCTCATATCGAGACCGAGCCTGCCTGGCAGACGGCGGACCTCACCGGGTACAACATCTATCCCGGCTTCATCGATGCGCACTGTCACCTGGGTATGGGCGAAGAAGGCATCGGCTTCGAAGGCAATGACATCAACGAGATGACCGACCCTGTCACACCGCAGATGCGGGCGATCGATGGTTTCAACCCGATGGACATCGCGGTACGGGAGGCCAGGGAACATGGCGTCACCACCGTCGCGACGGGTCCCGGTTCTGCCAACGTCGTGGGAGGCCAGTTCGCCGCCCTCAGTACCGCCGGATGCCGGGTCGATGATATGATCATCAAAGCCCCGCTGGCCATGAAGATCGCTTTTGGCGAAAACCCCAAACGGGTCTATAACAGTAAGAGCCGTATGCCGATGACCCGTATGGGCACGGCCGCGGTCCTGCGCGAAACACTGAATAAAGCACGGAATTATCAGGCCAAAAAGAAGGCCCACGGTGCGGATCCGGATTTCGCCATCGACTTCCAGATGGAACCGCTGCTGCCGGTCCTGGACCGTGAGATCCCTCTGAAAGCACATGCACATCGTGCAGATGATATTTTCACCGCGCTGCGCATCGCGAAGGAATATGATCTGGATATCACACTGGATCATTGCACAGAAGGCCACCTGATCGCCGACGCGCTTGCGAAGGAACAGGTCCGGGCCATCATCGGTCCCTCCTTCGGCAGCCGCTCCAAATTCGAGCTGACCAATAAAACGTTCGAGACCCCTGCTGCCCTCTACAAGGCCGGGCTGCATGTTGCCATCATGACGGATCATCCTGTGATCCCCTGCTGCCAGTTGCCGCTGTGTGCCGCCCTGGCCGCCAAAGCCGGTCTTCCTACAGAAGAAGCACGTGCCGCGATCACGATCAACGCCGCGACGATCCTTGGGCTCGATGAGATCCTGGGCAGCATCCGAACCGGTAAACAGGCCGACCTTGCGATTTGGAAAGGCGACCCGATCGAGGATATGCAGGCAGAACCTGTCATGACCCTGATCCGCGGCGAGATCGTCTACTCCACTCTGTCCGAAGAAGAAACCCTTCCGGAACCGATCCGGGGCTTTGACAGCCAGAAGACCGTCACAAAAGCGGAGGAGCCCCATGGCGGCGATATTTGAAAACGATTGGCAGACGCTTCTGGACCCTGAATTCGCGAAACCATATTATAAAGAACTGCGCGCTTTTCTAGCCAAAGAGTATAAAACCCAGACGGTCTATCCGAATATGTATGATATTTTCGGATGTCTGCATGGGACCGCCTATAAAGACGTCAAGGTCGTGATCCTGGGACAGGATCCCTATCACGGACCTGGTCAAGCCCATGGATACAGTTTCTCCGTGCGGCCTGGCGTAGAAGCTCCTCCCTCTTTGGTCAACATCTTCAAGGAGCTCCAAAGCGATCTGGGCTGCTATATCCCTAATAATGGATATTTGAAGAAATGGGCCGACCAAGGCGTCCTGATGCTCAACAGCGTGCTGACAGTGAGGGCCGGCCAGGCCGGATCCCATAGGGGCAAAGGCTGGGAGACTTTCACCGATCATATCATCTCGCTTCTGAACGATCGGGAGGATCCGGTGATCTTCATGCTGTGGGGCCGTTATGCGCGGGATAAGATCAAATTGATCACAAATCCGCGGCATTTCATCCTGGAAGCCGCGCATCCAAGCCCACTGTCCGCCTACAACGGCTTCTTCGGATGCCGTCATTTCTCCAAAGCCAACGCAATGCTCGAGCAAATCGGCAAGACGCCTATCGACTGGCAGATCGAAAACATCTGATCCTGGATCATACCAAAAGTGGCATCAGAACACACTTCCGATGCCACTTTTTTCTGTTTATATACCGAGTTAGATCACTGGTCCTGGTAGATCCTCTGAAGGTTCGCCCGGGTATTGAGCACATGCTCCGTCATACGCTCCTTGGCCAGCTCCGGGTCATGGGCCCGCATGGCTTCCAATACTCTGCGATGTTCCTTGATGGATTCCTGCGCCCGTCCTTCGGTCTTTAAAGAAGCGCCACGGGACTGTCCCACATAATTATGAAGATCTTTCAGAATACGGCGCAGCATGCGGCTGCGGCACAACTCATACAACTGCTGGTGGAAACGCCCATCCATGGACTCCAGTTTTTCGTAGTTCTCACGTTCCAAGTAAAACTGCGTCAGATCCAACGTCTCTTCCAGCTGATCCAGCTCCTCTGCCGTTGCCTGCTCTGCCACACGGGCAGCTGCAAGGCCTTCGATCAAAGACCGGATCTCGTAGATATCGCGGATATCGTCGATCGTGATCCCTTTGACGATCGCGCCACGGTTCGGCCGCAGTTCGACCAATTCTTCCTGCTCCAACTGGTGCAGCGCTTCGCGTACCGGCGTTCGGCTGACGTCCAATGTTTTCGCGATACCGAGTTCTGTAAGCGCTTCGCCTTCCTTATATTTGCCGGAGAGGATATTTTCACGCAGTTCTTGATAGACCCGTTCTGTCAAGTTGATGCTTCGGGCTGTTTCCTTTGTTTCCATCGTTCTTTCCGTTCTATTGTATCCATGTATTCAATGCTGCGTTCATTATAATCTCCTTACCAGTCGTTGTCAAACAGTTGTAATGTGTTGTTTACAATTCCTTTACCGTATCCACATTTTCTTTGCGTCGCATTCAAACTTTTGACATTTTTGGACGTTACACTTGTCTCATACAAAGAGAAAAGGAGGTGCCGCCATGGCAGAGATCCAAACACCTGCCGTTTTTCAACGGCACGAGGTCAAATACCTGATCAATGAAGCACAGCGCACTGCTCTGACAAAGATCCTTATGGATCATACGATCCCGGATCCGCACGGTGAGAGCACGATCTGCAACATCTATTATGATACACCGGATTTCAGGCTGATCCGTCGATCTTTGGAAAAGCCGGCCTACAAAGAAAAACTGCGCGTCCGCAGTTATGGTCCAGTCCGGCCGGAGCAACCCGTATTCGTCGAACTTAAGAAAAAGTATGATTCCGTTGTATATAAAAGGCGCATCGAACTGCCGGAAGCACAGGTAGACGATTGCTTTCAAAAAGGTACATCATTGCCGGATCAAAGTCAGATCGGACGGGAGATCGAGTATTTCCGCCGGTATTATAAAGATCTGATCCCTGTGGTCCGCCTTTGTTACGACCGCACCGCGTATTTCTCCAACGTCGATCCGGACTTAAGGATCACCCTGGACCGCAACATCTTATGGTCCCGCGATCATCTTTCTCTGACGGAGGCGGTTTCCGGCCGGCAGCTGCTGGAGGAAGGCCAGTCCCTTCTGGAGATCAAAGCCGCTTCCGCCATGCCACTCTGGCTGTGCCATACACTGAGCGAACTGAAGATCCACCAGGTCTCCTTCTCCAAATACGGAACAGTGTACACGACCGGCATCCGGACACACCGGTCCGCCATCCCCTCTACATATCCTATAGAAAGCCGAGGTTTATGCTATGTTTGATTCCATCATTTCTTCCTCTCTGACACCGACCATCTTTGCTGTTTGTCTTATCTCCGCCCTGCTTCTGGGCTCTATCGTTGCTCTCATCTACATGTTCCGCTCCCAGTACACCCGCAGTTTCGCCCAGACCCTGGCGTTGCTGCCGGCCATGGTCAGCGTCGTGATCATGATGGTCAGCGGCAATCTGGGGGCCGGTGTAGCGGTCGCAGGCACCTTCTCTCTGGTCCGCTTCCGCTCCGCACCCGGCACAGCCCGTGAGATCGGTGCTATCTTCCTGGCCATGGCGATCGGCCTGGCCTGTGGTATGGGATATATCGGGTTCGCCGTCCTGTTCACCCTCATCATCTGCCTTGTCATGATCGTGTACAATGCGATTGGATTCGGGACGCGCAAAGAACCGGTCCAGGAACGTCGGCTGAGCATCCTGGTACCGGAAGACCTGGAATACAATGGTATGTTCGATGACCTGTTCGACCGCTTCACCTCTGAAGCTCATCTGCGCCAGGTCAAGACCACCAACTTAGGAAGCCTCAACCGACTCACGTATGATATCACTTTGCAGAAACCCGGAACGGAAAAATCCTTCATCGACGAACTCCGCACGCGCAACGGGAATCTGGAGATCAGCCTCTCTCTTCGGCCGCAGTCCGATGAAAACTTATAATAGAAAAAGAAACGAGGTGCACTTTATGAAACTCTATTCGATATTGATCCCTATGTTCTTACTACTCAGTACGATCTTCACCGCCTGCTCTTCCGCCACGAATACCGTGGATCAAAGCAAGGCAGCCCCTGAAGCGATCGTCTCCGAAGAAAGCTCCACGGAACCGGCATCCAATGAAGACGCATCGGAAGAAAGCACCACGGAAGCTGTGTCTGCGAATACAGAATCCGCCCAGGCCGACGAGTACTTCACGGAACGGGATCTAGACGCCTCTTATGAAGCTGACACCCACATCACCTTATCCGATGGTGCTTCTACCGCGGACGGTGCCGGTGTGCAGATCGATGGGGATACCATTTTGATCAGCAAAGAAGGTACCTATGTACTGTCCGGGACCCTGTCCAACGGCCAGATCATCATCGATACCACCGAGACCGCCAAGATCCAGCTGGTGCTGGACAATGCTTCCGTGACCTGTGAAAACAGCGCTGCCTTGTACATCAAGAGCGCTGACAAGGTCTTCCTGACTTTGGCCGCCGGCACGGGCAACACCCTCTCATCCACTGGTACGTTTACAGATGACAAGATCGACGCGGCCATCTATGCCAAAGAGGATCTAACGATCAACGGGGATGGCACTCTTACCCTTACCTGCGAGACCGGGCATGGGATCGCTGCCAAAGACGATCTGAAGATCACCGCAGGCAGCCTTTCGATCACCGCCGCCGGCAAAGGACTGGATGTCAACGACAGTGTCCGTATCGCGGCCGGTACTTTGGATATCACCAGCGGCAAGGACGCCATCCAGATCGAAAATACAGATGACGCTTCTCAAGGATGGTTCTATATGAGCGGTGGGACCGTCAACCTGTCCGCGGAGGCAGGTGATGGCATCGATGCCTCCGGGCAGGTGACGATCCTGGATGGAGCCCTCAGTATCCTGAGCGGCGGAGGCTATGAAAACAGCACCCAGAAAAACAATGGTTCCACCGACGACGAGACATCGCTGAAAGGGATCAAATCCGACGTAGGGATCCTGATCCAGAACGGAACGTTCCGCATCAACACGGCGGACGACGCCCTGCACACGGATGGAGATCTGACCTTAGAAAACGGTGCCTTCATGATCGCCGCCGGGGACGATGCGCTGCATGCGGAACAGGCTCTGACGATCCAGGATGGAGAGATCGAGATCCTTTCCTGCCACGAAGGACTGGAGGGTTATAAGATCACTATCGCGGGCGGCAACACGACTTTGAATGCTGATGATGACGGTGTCAATGCTGCCGGCAGCGGCTCTCCCACTTTGACGATCTCCGGCGGTACACTGTATGTCGATGCTTCGGGAGATGGACTGGATTCCAACGGTTCTATGTACATTACGGGAGGTGTTGTGATCGTAGACGGACCGGTCAACGAAGGAAATGCGGCCTTGGATTATGACGGTCAGGCTGTGATCACGGGTGGCCAGCTGATCGCTGTTGGACCCTCCGGCATGGCCTTGAACCTCTCCGCTGCGGAAGGTCAGGGTTCGATCCTATACAATGTCGGCCTTGTCAGTGCCGGTACCACGATCACCCTGACTGATAGTTCCGGCAAGGAGATCCTCAGCTATACTCCGCAAAAAGATTTCTCTTCCCTTGTACTCAGTGATCCGGCGATCCAGGTCGGTTCGACATATACACTGACGATAGGCCAGACCTCCGTGGAGATCGAAATGACAGAAGCCTTGTATGGCCAAGGCGGCATGATGGGTGGCATGGGCGGCATGCAAGGGCCCAAAGTCCGTTGAACGATCCCCCTTCACACAAATATGATAATATCCAAAGCATCGGAAGATTTCGCAGGATTTCTTCCGATGCTTCTGCATAAAAAAAGGTTCCAGTCCACCCTTTTGTGTCTCGATATCGGATATAATACTGATACGGTCTCCATCTGATCAAGCATAAAGGAAGTGAGGATCCTATGGCATTTGAATATGATTTCAGGCAACGCTTGATGCGCCTGCGGGAGCGAAAAAACGTTTCTGCCAGGACCATGAGCGTCGCGCTCGACCAAAATCAGGGATATATCCACGACATCGAATGTGGCAAATCACTGCCTTCTCTTCCGATGTTCCTGAAGATCTGCGAATACCTGGACATTACGCCCGGCGCCTTTTTGGAAATGAACATCTCATATCCTGCCGAGCTCTCCGACCTGGTCGAAAAACTGAAAACGCTGAATGAAAGACAATTGGAACATATCCGGGCTCTGGTCGACGATCTGACAGCCATCGAGCATACCGGCAGATAAGGACGGTCCCGCCTGAGGATGCTGTCATTTGCCTGCACGTGGTCCTCCTGAAAGAAAGGAGGGCCTATGAACCAGCTTCTTATCAAAGAATTAGGTGTGCGCATCCAGAACCAACGGCTGGCGCATCACATGACGCAGGAGCAGCTGGCCGAACGCGCTGATCTGCATCCAGTGTATATCAGTGCCGTGGAGCGAGGCGTCAAATGTGCTACACTCACGACATTGGAACACATCACAAAGGCTTTAGATATCACATTCTCCGAGTTATTCGCGGGAATCGAGTCTTACGAGGAGCCGGCGGGATCCATGAATGAGATCGGTCGGCTTTTTAGTTCTCTATCGCGTACTGAACAACAATTTGCAGTAACACTTCTGCGTGATATTCTTTTGTAATACTGGGGATTTTGTCATTTGATATGGAGGAACGCGCGCCAGGTCCATCCACGCAACCATCAGGCGTTACCCATACGGATCCCAAGGACCCGCAAAAAAAGAAGCTTCTCAGGCATTTGTGCCAGAAAGAAGCTTCTTTCTTTTTAGTCTATGTTGCGGGTCGCAACCAGATCCGCCTCTGTGCCGGCGATCCCGGCGACCAGCACGTCACCGACCTTGACCGGCGTCTTCGCCTTGACGGTCTTGACGATGGCCAAAACTTCTTCGATCTTTTCCTTCGGAACGGCTTGGTTCGTTTTGACCGACAGCATTTTGTCGCGTCCCGGATCCTCCACATATACAGAGGTCGTGACCGTACGCATCGGATGCGTCAATTCATTGATACCATACTGTTTGCCGCGGGGACAGGTATTGCCTGTCACCTGGATATCATCACCATCCTGCGTGACTGTCAGATGGCAGCCGCGCGGGCACAGGATGCAGACCATTTCTTCAACTCTCATGGTTCAGGCCTCCTTCTCTATTGCCGAAACGACGACGTCTTTGGCGTTATACAGCTTTTCGGCGATCTCCTGTTTCAAGGGCAGTTCTTCCATCTCGCCGGGGACCGCACGGATGAACTTGCGCGTCAGAAGCGTCTCACCATCGGCTGTCAAACGGATCTCTCCAGCGCCGAGCGGGGCGCCGACACGGAAGTACAGGCTGCAGGCTTCCGGCGCGACCAAGCGCTGCGGTACGATATAGCGGACGTTGGTGCCTGGCTGCATCGTCACGGCTTTGGTCTCCTGCTCCGGCTCGTTCTTGACGTACTCTGCCGCAGCTGCTCCTGCGATCATGCTTTCCTTGGAAACAAAGTCGACGATATCATGGACGTGCAGGACATTGCCGCAGGCATACACGCCGCGCACAGACGTCTGACGGTTCTCATCGACAGCCGGACCGCCGGTGACCGGATCCATGACCAGATCCATGCCGCGGGACAGCTCGTTCTCCGGCAGCAGACCTACCGACAGCATCAGCGTATCACAAGGCACAAACTGCTCTGTTTCCTTGATGGGCCGGCGGTTCTCATCGACCTTCGCGATGGTGACGCCTTCTACACGCTTCTTGCCGTGGACCTTGACGACCGTGGTGTTCAGGTGCAGCGGGATGTCATTGTCCTTCAGGCACTGCTGGATATTACGGGCCAGTCCGGAAGAATACGGCATGATCTCGCAGACCATCTTGACGTCAGCACCTTCCCACTTCATGCGGCGGGCCATGATCAGGCCGATATCACCAGAGCCCAGGATGACGACTTCTTTGCCCGGCATGACGCCTTCCAGGTTGACCAGGCGCTGTGCCAGGCCGGCAGAATACACGCCGGCGGGACGGGTCCCGGGGATCTTCAGATTACCACGGACGCGTTCACGGCAGCCCATGGCCAGGATGATGGTCTTGCATTCAAAAACAACAACGCCCTCTTCCGGGTTGACACAATATACTTTTTTATCTTTGGTGATCTCCAGGACCATAGTCTCGGTCATATAGGGGATCTCACGCTTTGCAGCTTCGTCCACGAAACGCTGCGCGTACTCGGGGCCGGTCAGTTCTTCTTTGAACCACTGCAGGCCGAATCCGTTGTGGATGCACTGCTGCAGGATGCCGCCCAGATGCACGTCACGCTCTACGATCAGGATATCACGGACACCGCCGTCATAACAGGCACAGGCAGCCGCCAGTCCGGCCGGACCGCCGCCTACGATCAAAGTATCGATCTTACGGTTCATTCTGCGGCACCTCCTTTTAATGTTCCAGTGATCAGTTTTGCATCTGCCCCGTTCTTGCTGACTTCCGCGAACGGAATGCCGGATTCTCTTGCGATGATGTCCATGACACGCGGTGTGCAGAAGCTGCCCTGACAGCGTCCCATGCCGGCGCGGCAGCGACGCTTCACACCGTCGATGGTATACACAGGGATCGGAGAATGCAGCGCCTTAACGATCTGTCCCTCGGTCACCGTTTCACAACGGCAGACCATGCGGGCATAGGCCGGATCCTGCTCGATCAGTTTCTGTCGGGCATCCCAGTCCAGCTTATTGAACGGCGGGATCCCCTCGCGCGTGTCTTTCCACTGCGCCTTGGCTTTCAGTTCCAAACGCTCACTCACCAGACCGGCCACCTTTTCCGCGATCGCGGGTGCCGCGGTGAGACCCGGAGAGCAGATACCCGCTGTCTGCAGCAGGCCATCTACGAGGTCAGAATACCGGATGATGAAATCTTCGCCAATAACGGCACGCATGCCGGCGAATGTGGTGATCGCGCCTCCGGCAGGCAGATTCGGGCAGGAGCGGCGGGCAGTTGCCAGGACGCCGTCCAGACCTTCCTGGGTCGTCGCTGTGTCGTCGATATCATCGACATCGACGCTGCTGGGACCGATCAGCATGTTGCCTTCGGCTGTCTGCGTGACCAGGATACCTTTGCCCATCTTGCTTGGCGGCTGGAACAGCACGTGACTGACATATCCACCGAGGTTTTTATCATACAGGATGTACTCACCCTTGCGGCCCGTCACCTCAAAGGGTTCGCCACCGGCCATGCGGCTGAGTTCATTCGCATGCACGCCGCAGCAGTTGATGAGGATCCTGCAGGAGAATTCCTCACCGCCGGCTGTTACGACAAAACCGTCTTCCGTCTTGCGCACAGCCGTTACCGGATGTTCCAGATAGAAGGAAACGCCGTTTTCCGCCGCATTTTCAGCGATCGCGATCGTCGCTTCATATGGAGAGACGACACCGGCTGTCGGCGCGTAAAGTGCACCGCGCACAGTCTCTGTCACATGCGGCTCCATCGCTTTGACCTCTTCCGCGCTCAGGATCTTAAGATCCGGTACACCGTTGACCTGACCGCGCTCGTACAGTTTGCGGATCGTGGTCTCATCGTCCTCATCGAAGGCCAGCACCAGCGAACCGATGGGCTCGAAGGGGATCTCCAGTTTGGAACATAGTTCCGGATACATCGCATTGCCGCGCACATTCAATTCGGCCATCAGTGTGCCGGGCATGGCATCGTAGCCGGCATGAACGATACCGGAGTTGGCGCCGGAAGTACCTAAAGCAAGATCACTGTTTGCTTCGACCAGTGCTGTCTTGAGTTCATATCGGGACAGTTCCCGCGCGATCGAGGCGCCGATCACACCGCCGCCCGCAATCAATACATCCCACTGCTGGGTCATAGAAAAACCTCCCTGTATATAATATTTATTCGTTAACTAGAATTTCATGCTGCCGCCGCCATGGGTGACACCGCCGGATGATACATGGGTGGATGAACCGCCGCTGTGTCCTCCGCCGCTTCCACGTCCCGTATCCGTGACGATCCTGCGCGTCGTAGTCGTCTCCCGCAGGAAGAAGTCTTCCCGCTGGACCAGGTGGAAATTGCCCCGATCCTGATAGGTCGTGAAATTCGTAGTGTTTCTGTACGCGCGGGATCTCTTCAAAGAGCCGCCATACACACACGCGACGACCGCAGCGATCGCGATGTAGATCGGACTGCGTTTCAACGACGCAAGCATCCGCTGCTTGAGCGTAGGCCGCGCGTAGGGATCGCTTTTCAGGAACGCCGCCGTCTTCTGCAAGAAGGTCTTGCAGCCGCCACCGTAATCTCCCACAGAGACCGATTCATAGACCGCTTCCAGGACCTCGTCGATCCGCTTGTCCGTCATATAATAGATCGCATCACCGCACGTGGAAATGCAGATCTCCCGGTTGTCCATGTCGATCAAGAACAGGACGCCGTTCCCCTGCGGCTTGTCATAACCAAAACCGCCTTCATCGTAGAAGTCATCCGCGAAGGCTTCCGACGTCTTGGACTGTGCATCGTCGGTCGTCAGGATCACGAAATCCATATGGGTCTCATCCGCATAGGATTTGCAGAGCTGTTCCAGACGGATCTCTTCTTCTTCACTCAGGATGTCCGCTTCATCGTAGACGCGCTGGCCGGTCACTTCCGCATGCAGGAAAATCGGATGCAACAGCAGTACAGTGAACAGGCACGTGAGGATCCGGATCAGATTCATATGTCTCATAACAGGAACCCTCCGATCAAGAAAAGGATCACGTAGATGATGACGCCCAAAACACCGGACCTGAACAGGATCCTACGGTGATCCTTGGGTGGATCGCCCACGACCTTACCATTCTGCCCATTCATGGCGAACAGGTAGTTTTTCCCTTGATAACGATAGGTCAGCATCCAGACCGGCAGCATGGAATACATGGCATCGCTCTTATGGAAGATCGTCTTATGTCCATCCATCTGCACAGACTGATATTCAGAGATCGTATCGCGCAGCTGCGCATAGGTATACTTGTCGATCCGCTCCTGGATCCGCGGGTACACCACCTCGTGCGACTCATCATATTTTTCGGCTATATAACCCGCCAGATAGGGCATCTCGAACTCGATCAGCTGGGTATAATCATAGGGCTCCAGATAGTCCATCATTTGATTGTCCATGCCCTTGGAACCGTCCGCCGGCACTTTCATGAAATGCAGATTGGCCCGGCGGCGGATGCGGAAGTATTGTGTATTGGTATACTCTATATCTCCATGGATCCAGGACCTGCGGCGGGTACCGATCCCGCTGGCGAGACCTTCGACCTGGCAATCGAAAAGCCAGAAAGGCACGTACATACCGGTGATCTTTTCCAGCTGCTGTTCACTGGCAAAATCCTTTGGCGTGATCTTACCATTATGACACCATTTCAGGAACGCCGTTTTGGCCTCCTCTTTAGAGATCTTGAACGGGATCAGCCGTACAGGACGATAATCCCCGGTCAGGTTGGTCTCGATCAATGTAGGCGCACCGCAGAAACGGCAGAAGGTCGCTGCCGTATTGGCATCGGCCACGATGTCCGCCCCGCATTCCGGGCAATGCCATGCCTTGATATGACCGTTGAAGAACTCGGAATCCTCCGGTGTCTCCTCACGGATATCCTGTGGCTCGACATTCTGTTCGACCGCCAAAGCCTGTTCAGGTGTGAACTCCGATTTGCAATAATCGCAGGTCAGTTTCTGGGCTTCAGCATCGAATTCCAGAGCCGCACCACAGTGTGGGCATTTATATACCATGACTGCCATGACGCATCCTCCTACTCGTCCTCGTCCTCGTCATAACCATCAACTTCTCCGACGTCTTCCTGGCCATCGCCATCGCCGTCCCCATCCTCGTAACCATCACCTTCGTAGCCGTCGCCCTCGTAACCGTCTTCTTCGTAGCTCTCCTCTTCGTAACTGTCCTCAGCATAGCTATCTTCTTCGTAGCTGTCTTCCGTATAGCTTTCTTCTTCATAGCTATCTTCCGACGATGTCTCGGAAGAATCCGTCTGTGCATCCGAGGAGGATGCACTATCGTCATCCTTCGCCGTGGTCACTTCGGGGATGTTCACGTCTACGTGGGGTTCATGCTGGTTGACCGCTTCCACGATGACTTTCGCCACTGCTTCCGCCATGCGGTCCTGCAGGACTTCATCCGTCAGTGCCGCCAGATCTTGTTCGTTGGTCAGATATCCCAGTTTGATGGAAAGGGCCGGCATCGTTGTCTCGTACAGGACTTCCATCATATCGCTGCGGACACCGCGGTCTTTCAGTCCCAGCGCCTCGGCAGCCACTTCTGAGATCTTCATCCCGATGTGCAAGGATTCCTTGCCGCGCGGTGTGCCCTCTTCACTGTCCCAATACAGGACGCCGAGGCCGTTGGCTTCCGGATCCTCTTCATTGGAGGCACACTGGATATTGACGAACAGATCCGCATCGCGGTTGTTCGCCAAACTGACGCGGTCTGCCAATTCAACGAACACATCGTTGTCACGGGTCAGGACCACGTCGATCGCCGGATCCAGTTCCCGCACTTTACCCTGGATCTTCTGGGCGAAGATCAGGTTCAGACGGTTTTCAGACACATCTCCGGCCATGAAACCAACGTCTTCCCCGCCATGGGCCGGATCGATAACGACATGGTAATTGTAACGGACTTTCTGCACGCTCAGCTGCTGGTCCGGATCCTTTGCATGATTGTCGATATGGGCCAGGATCATACCGCTCATAAAGCCCATGACCTGATCGTCCAGCTCACTGACCGTCGTCTTATAGCCTGAATACAAGCCCCTTTGTCCTGTTCCAAGTTCCTTTTCTTCTTCTGCGGCCGCGCTTTCCTCCTGTGACTTACGGTAGGTCTCATCGCGATCCGCCGTATCCTGTGAGGATTCCGCCGTCTGCGGTTCAGCCGTTTTGTGACCTCCGCCCAGCTTGCTGAGCAAGAAGATCAGAAGGACCAGGATCAGACCGGCTGTGATCAGGCGGCCTGGCTTCTCGATCCGATAGCGGGCTTTTCCCTGAGGCCTTCTTGGCGCGCCTGTACCCGAAGGCGCAGGTCTCATCCCAGGTCTGCCCGAAGCAGGCCGTCTCTCGGCAGGACGCCCATAGGCAGGTCGGTTCCCCTGCGGCGGTCTGCGGTTGGAGGACGTGCGGCGGCGGTCATTCATCCGATAGTCAGCCATGATGCACATCCTTTACCTTGAGGCTGAGCAGGCGGCTGACAAAGACCGGTCCGCGCAGCGCGGGTTCATACATTACTGGTGATTTTAAACTCTTCGTTGCGATCTCCTTTTTCAATCCGCACAAAGCCCGATCATAGGCTTTATGACGGCCCTGCTCCGGCTTTGCCAGTACATCGGCCAGCATGGATCCGCTCCGGATCGCGTAGCTGATGCCCTCCGCGGAACTGGGGCTGATCAGCCCGGCCGCTTCGCCGCAAAGGAAGATGCGGTCCTTGCCGGAAATGACACTGCCGAACATGCGCGGTCTGAGCAGTTTGGCGCCGCTGCGGTAGATGGGAGCACCTTGCAGTGGATATCCCAGATCGATCAGCTCTGCCTTCAGCCGGGAAAACCTAAGGCGCAGATCCTCTCCTGCCGGGATCGCCGAACCCAGGATCAACCTGTTTTCCTTCGGGATCATCCAGCTATAAAAGTCTGTGACATAGCGGTCGAATATGGCCGCATGCCAAGGCATCGTGAAGCCCTCCGGCATCGTGAAATGTTCCTGCAGGCAAGCATATTCCTTTGCAGCGCCGCTCAAAACATTGCCGGAGACCGGGATCAGATACCGTTCCTTCATGCGTTCCCGCACGATGGAAGCCGCCCCATCCGCTCCGACAAGGATCTTGGCCTCCAGATACCGCACTTCGCCGCTTGGCTTATGCAGCACACGGACGCGCACACGATCCTCCAGCTGCTCAAAATCCTGCAACAGTGTTTTTTCCATCAAGGTGACCCCGGGCTGCTCTTCGGCCAATTCGATCAGATAGCGGTCAAAGGCGACCCTGTCGATGTTGACGTAGCGCTTGGGGTACACGCGTTCCATATGATTATCGAAATCGATCGCCCGTACCGAGAACAGCTGCGGATCCTCCAGGATCCTTCTGGGCAGAGCGATGCCCTGTTCTGTCAATGCGTCCTGTGCCTGCGGGTTCAGCAGACCGCCGCAGCATTTCTCAGCTGCTCCTGTGAAATGTACCGCGCCGGACAGATCGCGTTTATCTAAAAGTAAGACCTTACGGTCCTTGCCGATGCGGCGCGCCAGTGTACTTCCGGCCGGCCCCGCTCCGGCGATGATCAGATCATACATATGATAGCCTCCTGTCTGTATGTCTACGAGAGGTATCTCCAACCTTTCAAATACTTGTTTTTCAGCAATGTATCGGCACCTTTGCCCCATCCGAGGGGATGCCCGTCCACACCGACCAAGAACCAGTCTTTGTGGAAGTCCCCGCTCAAAGTCTCACCCTTGAGGTACCGCAGGACGGTGTCACTGTCCGCCGGAAGATCCAACGTGTGTGCGGCATCTTGCATGGTCAAAGCCATAGCCAGTGCCTGCGAAGGTTCGAACCGGTCTTTTTTCAACGTGCCCAGCAGCAATCCGCTGCGCAGCACCCGAAGTCCCTTCAGATACGTTTGTGGCAGGAGCTCCGCCACGGCATATTCGCCTTGCAAGCGGATCGAAGCCCCTTCCGGAAGGATCTGTTCCAAAGGTGTTTTCAGATTTTCTTTGCACCAGGACGTGATCGGCTCCGGCACAGCGCTGCGTTGCCGCGGCGCCTCCCACTCTGGCGCACGGCCGTCACGTTCCAGAAGGGCGGCGAAATGCCCTTCTCCGCGCACGCGGTGCGGCCACAGACGCGCGCAGTTCACCAAGGATGGATCCCCCTTCTCGATCCATTCCGGATGGCCATGATCGAACCCTTCCTGCTGCAGGATCGGGATCAGATGAAAGTCCGGATGCCCCTCCAGGAAGTTCTGGATCGTCTGCTCATCTTCCATCGGCGCAAAAGTACAGGTGGAATACAGAAGCTGCCCGCCTGGAGAAAGCATGGCGGCCGCATGCTCCAGGATCTCTTTCTGCAGCGCCGCATAGTAGGCGTTGCCGTACTGCTCCCAATTGCGGACGATCTGCGGCTCCTTGTGGAACATCCCTTCACCGGAACAAGGCGCATCGACAAGGATCTTCGTGAAAAATCCCTCGAAACGCTCCTTCAGTTTATGGGGTCCTTCTGTTGTGATCACATAATTCCGTCCGCCGAACAATTCCAGATTTTTCAACAAAGCTTTGGCCCGGGACGGGCTGATATCGTTGGAGACAAGAAGCCCTTTTCCCTGCAGTCGGCACAGCAGCTGCGTGCTTTTGCCGCCCGGCGCGGCACACAGGTCCAGCACACGATCGCCGGGATGGACCGGCAGCATCGCCGCCGGCAGCATGGCGCTGGGTTCCTGCAGATAGTAGAGACCGGCGTAGTAGTAGGGATGCCGCGATGCCTGATCCCCGGTCTTGGTGTAAAAAGCTTCCGGGCACCACGGCACACGATCGGCCTGTAGGCCGCGCGCCTCCGCCAGCGCCTCCGGACTCAGTTTCAACGTATTGGTCCGCATGCCATTATACACTTCCCGATCCAGCGAAGCCAGATAGGACTCGAACTCCGCACCGAGAAGGATGCGCATGCGTTCGATATAGGATTCGGGCAGCCGCATCATGGCAGTGTCACCAGATGCTGATCCACTAGCGCTTGCAGTGCCTTCATCACACCGTATTTCCCATGACTATAGGTCAAGCCGCCCTGGAAATAGACGGTATACGGCGGCACCATCGGCGCATCCGCCGACAGTTCTATGGAAGCGCCGGAAATAAAGGCGCCTGCCGCCATGATGACCTGGCAGTCATAACCCGGCATATCAAAGGGTTCAGGGGTAGCATAACTATCGACCGGAGCGGCGGCCTGGATGCCCCGGCAGAAGGCCAGGACCCGTTCCGGCGCACCGAGCGCGATAGCTTCGACGATGTCGTAGTGTGTCTCTTCCACCGCCGGTGAAACGGCGAAGCCCAGACTATGGAAGACCTCCGCCGCCAGCATGGCCGTTTTCACGGCATTGGCCGCGACCTGCGGCGCCAGGAACAAACCTTGATAGAATGTGCGATTGATATTCAGGGACGGGCCGCCCTCTTTTCCGATGCCCGGCGCGTTCAGCCATGCGGCACAGCGCTCGATCAGATCCTTGCGGCCGGCGATATAGCCGCCCACTGGTGCAAGTCCTGCACCGGGGTTCTTGATCAATGAACCGACAGTCAGGTCCGCGCCGACCTGCCCCGGCTCGATGGTCTGCACGAATTCGCCATAGCAGTTGTCCACCATGACGATAACATCCGGACGCACCGTGCGTACCGCCGCGATGATCTGCCCGATCTCTTCAACGGAAAGGGAATGCCGGAACGCATAGCCCTTGGAACGCTGGATCGCGACCATACGGGTCTTCGGATCGATGGAAGCGCAGATGGCTTCGATATCCGGTAAGCCTTCTTTCGTCAGTTCCACGATACGGTATGTCACGCCGAATTCTGCCAGAGAACCGATCTCCGGCCGGATCCCGACCACCCCCTGCAGCGTATCGTACGGTGCACCGGTCGCGAAAAGGACTTCGTCCCCGGGACGCAGGCAGCCGAACAAGGCCGTCGTCAACGCGTGCGTGCCGGAGATCATCTGCGCGCGCACTAACGCATCCTCAGCCCCGAAGACCGCGGCATAGACCGCTTCCAATGTGTCGCGTCCATCATCCACGATGCCGTAACCGGTACTGCCCTCCAGATGGCGCTCGGAGACCATGTGCTCCTGCATCGCCGCAAGGACCTTCCACTGGTTTTCATCCTGGATACGATCGACCTCGCGGAAGCGCTCCGCCAGCCGTTCTTCCGCACCGAAACAGAAGGATGCGACCTCTTCGGAGATGCCCATCCGCTGCAAAGATTCTATATATGACATACCTGTCCTCATTTCCATAAACCCGAACAATCCACAGAAGCCTCTATGCGTCGGCCCTGTGGATTGCTGCTTTTATTCCTGCTCCTCCCGGATGGTATTGAAAGATACCGGCCGAAGCGGCACGATCGTGGAGATCGCGTGTTTGTAGATCATCATCTGCTTGCTGTCAGAATCCAGCATGACTACGAAATTGTCGTATCCTTTGATGACACCCTTCTGCTGATAACCGTTCGTCAGGATGATGGTCACCTCACTGCGCTCTTTGCGCAGGATGTTCAGGAATGTATCCTGGAGATTGATTTGTTTGTTCATGTTAACCTCCTATAGTGCTTATATATCTATATATAGTCGATTGTACTTGATTTCGTCTGTATTTTCAAGCTTTATTTGCCATAAACCAGGCGAATCTGGTCCTCTGCCTGCCGCAGCAGTTCCTCCGGTCCCTGCCCCGCGTCGATCCATCGCATGTCCTTCTCCGCCCGCAGCCAGGTCAGCTGGCGCTTGGCAAAATGACGGGTATCGCGCTTCAGGATCCGCACCGCTTCCTCCAGGGTACAACGGCCTTCCAGATAGGGCAGGATCTCCTTATACCCTAAGCCCTGCATCGCCGTCATTCCAGCAGAAAGGCCTTCCGCGACCAATGCC
The DNA here is from genome assembly GCA_024689505.1 of Clostridiales bacterium. GTDB lineage: Bacteria > Bacillota > Clostridia > Lachnospirales > Bianqueaceae > RUG159. Next base: position 35,137 of record JAILDJ010000004.1, on the reverse strand, counting down.
CGCACTTCCTCGACCAGTCCCTGCTCGATCATTTGATCCACACGCAGGTCGATGCGGTCGTAAAGCCGCTGGCGGTCCATGGACAAGGCCAGACAGCAAAGATCGTACGGCGACTCTTTCTGCCGCATTTCCTGGTTATGCCGGCTGATGGGCGTGCCATGGATCTGATAATACTCCAGCGCACGTATGACACGCTTTTCGTTATGGGGATGGATGCTTTCGGCTGCTTCCGGATCGACCGCACGCAGCGCTTCATGCATCGTTTCCGGTCCCTCGGTCCGCATCCGCGCTTCCAACTGCTGACGGATCTCCCGCTGTTCCGGCTCTTCCTCAAATTGTGTATCATATAACAACGCGTGCAGATAGAAGCCGGTGCCGCCGCAGAGGATCGGCAGCCTGCCGTGGGACGCGATATCCCGGATCGCCGCTCCGGCCTGTTCCTGGAACATGGCCACGTTCCACTCCTCCGTCGGCTCCAGCACATCGATCAGGTGATGCGGGACCCCTTCCGTTTCTTCTGGTGTTACTTTGGCCGTACCGATATCCATCCGGCGGTAGACCTGCATGGAATCGGCTGAAATGACCTCGCCGTTCCACCGTTTCGCCAGTTGGACCGCCAGAGAAGATTTCCCGGAGGCAGTCGGCCCGGCGATCACCAACAACTTCTGCTTTTCCATGACCTGCTCCTAAGACCGTTTGAACCGATGATCCAGTTCCTGATGGGTCATGGTCAGCATGGTCGGACGGCCGTGCGGACAGTTGTAAGGATTGGGGGACGCCATCAACTGTTCCAGCAGACTCTGCATCTCTTCAAAAGAGATCGCGTCATTGCCCTTGATCGCGGCTTTGCAGGAGATCGTGGCCATGCGGTCGATCAGGACGGTCTGATCCACGCGGCGCGTGCCTTCGAGCAGCAGGTCTACCATCGTCTGGAAGTCCTCCTGTCCCAGGCCGCCATTGAAGATATACGGCACCTCACGGATGATCACGCTATCCTCGCCGAAGCTGTCGATACTATAGCCCAACCGTTCGAAGACGGCTTTTTCTTCCATGACACGCTGATAGGCCTGCGGCGCCAGGGTAACGATCAAAGGCTCCAACAGGATCTGCGCATCCAAAGCACCTTTGGACAACTTTTCCTTCAATCGATCGTACAATACGCGTTCATGGGCGGCATGCTGATCGATCAGATATGCGGTCTCACCCTGTTCCGCGATCCAGAACGTTCGGAACAGCTGTCCGACCAATCGCATTTCCTGCGGGATCGGTGCTTCCGATGGTATTTCAGCTTCATAAGGCGCCGCCGGCTCCTTCAAAACTTGTGGTACAGGAGACGGCTGTGGTACCAGGATCTCTTCCTGCCGATAGTCTATCTGTGGTATCGTTGGGTGAGACAGTTCCGGCTGTACCGGCGTTTCCGGCCGAGATATGGAAACGGCTCCTGTCGGCGGAAGCGCAAAAGATGCGGGAGCGCTTTCGTCCACCGTGGGCTTCAGCTGCGCGGCACCGGACAACCGGGCCGTCAGATCCAGTTCTTTCAGTCGGCTCAACAGCACCTCATACAGCACGGTCCCCACGTCATGTTCCCGGGTAAATCGCACCTGCATCTTGGTCGGATGGACGTTGACATCCAGTTCCGCCGGGTCCATATCGATCTGCAGGACCACGACCGGGAAGGTGCCTGGCACCACATAATCCCGATATGCATCATCGATCGCGTTCTCGATGATCTTGCTGCGGATATAACGGCCGTTCAGATAATAGTTCTCATAATTGCGGCTGGCGCGCGTCTGCTGCGGTTTGGAGATGTAGCCGCGGATGCGCACAGGGCCGTCCGCACGGACTTCGATCATCTCGGACAGCACGTCCTTGCCATACACCGCGAAGATACTGTTCTTCAGCTGATTATTGCCGGGGCTGTGGATGGATGGCTCTTTCCCATTGCGGACGAAACGGAAGGAAATCTCCGGATGGCCCATGACCATGCGCTGTACATAGTCGCTGACCGCGGATGCCTCCGCGTTCTCCTTCTTCAGGAATTTCTTTCGCACCGGTGTATTGAAAAACAGGTTCTCCACACGGAAGGTCGTGCCCACCGGCGCGGCGATCTCCTCCATGCGCTTCTCTTCCCCGCCCTCGATGACGTAGCGGGTACCGGTGATCGAAGAAGGTGTACGTGTCAAGACTTCGACACGGCTGACAGCGGCGATACTGGCCAAAGCTTCTCCTCGGAAGCCCAATGACCCGATGTTCGTCAGATCCTCTGCATCCCGAATCTTGCTGGTCGAATGTCGTTTGAAGGCCAGGCGGATCTGGTCGGCAGGGATCCCTGAGCCATTGTCCGTCACGCGGATATAGCTGATCCCACCTTCTCGGATCTCGATATGGATCATGGACGCACCGGCATCGATGGCATTCTCTACCAGTTCTTTCACGATGGACGCCGGTCGTTCGATCACTTCGCCGGCGGCGATCTGATTGATCGTTTCCTGGCTCAGCATGCGGATCTCAGACATAGGTTCACCCCCGTTCTTTCAGTGCTTCCTGCTGCAGTTCATACAATGCGTTCATAGCCTGCATCGGCGTCATTTCGTGGATCTTCAGTTCCTTCAGCTTCGCGAGCGCAGGATTCTCCTCCGGCGCCTGCGGCATGAACAGAGACATCTGATCCTCCATAGGTTCTTTCCTCTCGGCACGGCCGCGCCGCTTGGCTTTGATCTGGCCGGCGCGCTTCGCGATATCCTGGTCCAGCAGTTCGTCCAGGATCTCATGCGCACGGCCCACGACAGCCGCGGGAAGACCCGCCAGTTTCGCGACTTCGATACCATAGCTCTGATCGCCGCTGCCCCGCAGTATCTTGCGCAGGAAGATGACGTCGTCGCCGTTTTCTTTGATGGTCACACAGTAGTTCTTGACACCATCCAGCTGCCCCTCGATCTGGGTCAGCTCATGATAGTGTGTCGCAAAGAGCGTTTTCGCCCCGATGATCTTACGGTCACTGATGTATTCCGCCACTGCCCAGGCGATGGACAGGCCGTCGAAGGTGGACGTACCGCGGCCGATCTCGTCCAGGATCAGCAGGCTGCGGGATGTGGCATGACGCAGGATGTTGGAGACCTCGGACATCTCGACCATGAAGGTGCTTTGTCCTCCGGCCAGGTCGTCACTGGCACCGACGCGGGTAAAGATGCGGTCCACGATCGACAATTCCGCCGACTCCGCCGGCACGAAAGAACCGATCTGCGCCATCAGCTGGATCACTGCGACCTGTCGCATGAAGGTGGATTTACCGGCCATATTGGGGCCGGTGATGATGGCCGTGCGATCGTCGCCGTTGTCCAGGTAGGTATCGTTCGCGATGAAGGGTTCCTCGCCCAGCATCTTCTCCACCACCGGATGGCGGCCTTCTTTGATGCGCAGGATGCCCTCATTCTTGCCCTCTTTGATCGAATACCGCACTATGGGTCTTGTATACTGGTTGCGGAACGCGGTCTCGCCCAGGGAACGGAGCGCGTCCACAGCGGCTACTTCATCCGCCGTCCTCTGGATCCGTACCAGTTCACCGGCCACACGGCTGCGGATCTCTGTGAACAGCTGATATTCCAGCTCCACGACCTTGTCCTGCGCGCCGAGCAGCGTATCCTCGATCTTCTTCAGTTCTTCAGTGATATACCGTTCCCCGTTGGCCAGGGTCTGTTTGCGGATATAGCGATCCGGGACCAGAGGCATATTGCCCTTGCTGACTTCGATATAATACCCGAAAACACGGTTGTAACCTACCCTGAGGTTTTTGATGCCAGTGGCTTCCTTCTCCTTCTGCTCCAGATCCATGAGCCAGGTTTTGCCTTCCGTGGATGCGCTGCGCAGGGTATCCACCGTCTCATTGTATCCGGACTTGATCAGATGTCCTTCCCGCAGCGTGATCGGCGGTTCCTCGTAGATGGACGCTTCCAACAGGTCGAAAAGATCCGACAGCGTGTCCATGTCTCTGCCTAAGGCCGCAAACCGATCGGCCGGCAGATCTTTCAGCAGCTCTTTGATCACAGGCAGACAGCCCAATGAATTCTTAAGAGCAATGAGATCCCGGGCACCGGCAGATCCATAACAGACACGGCCCATGAGCCGTTCCATGTCATAGACTCCGTCCAGGGCTTCCTTCAGTTCCTCACTGAGCATAGGATCGTTCGCCACGGCCTCGACACAGTCCAGACGCTCCTGGATAGCCTTCTCTTCGATCAGAGGCTGTTCCAACCAGCGGCGCAGCATACGGCCGCCCATGGCCGTATGGGTATGATCCAGTACCCAGAGCAGCGACCCTCGGCGGCTTTTGTCCCGCATGGTCTCTGTCAGCTCCAGGTTGCGTCTTGTCGACGCATCCAGCATCATGAACTGCTGCACGGAATAGATATCGATGCGGCTGATGTGCGTCAGATCACGCTTTTGCGTATCCAGCAGGTACTCCAGTAAAGCCCCGGCAGCCGTGACAGCCAGCGGCATTTCGCCAAGGCCCAGCCCTTCCAGCGATAAAACCTTAAAATGGTTCAGGATCTGCTCCTTGCAGCGTTCCAGTTGGAAATGATAGGGCTCATAGGCGTTGATATAGATATCGTACAGGCGCTTCATTTCCTCGAAGTTGAGGCCGGCGAGCCCCAGCAGATCCGCGTTGACCAGGATCTCCTGCGGCCGGAACTTGGCCATCTCATCCATGAAACGCTCTTCCTCACTGAATTCCGTGACCATGAACGCACCCGTCGTCACATCGCAGACCGCAATACCGATCTCATCCTCGATACGGTTGACCGAGAGGATGTAATGGTTCTGATCCTGATCCGCGTTTTCGGGATTCATGGTGGTACCCGGCGTCACGATGCGGGTGATCTCCCGCTTGACCAGGCCTTTGGCCAGCCGCGGATCCTCCATCTGTTCGCAGATCGCGACCTTGTAACCCTTCTGCACCAGGCGCTGGATATAGGTCTCCGCTGCATGATACGGTACACCGCACATAGGCGCTTTTTCATCCTGTCCGCAGCTGCGGGAGGTCAGCGTAAGCTCCAGTTCCCGAGAGGTCGTGACCGCGTCCTCGAAAAACATTTCGTAAAAATCACCCAGGCGGAAGAACAGCAGACAATCCGGATTTTGTTGTTTGACCTCCAGATACTGGTCCATCATGGGTGTAAGTTTACCCGCCATAGTATATCCCTTTCAGAATGCTTTCGAAATCGCTGAAAGCGATTTTTCATGCATCTCATACATCATCTTTCTGCAATCATGCGATGATGCATGTTCTTTCTAAATGTCCGATGAAATAATAGATCTTGGATTCGTCCAGCGTGACCGGTACGATCTGCCCGATCATGCATTCCGGCGCTTCGAAGTGCACCAGTTGGTTGGTCTCGGTGCGGCCGGTCAACATACCGTTTTTACTGACGCTTTCTGCAAGGACGTGATAGGTCTGATGCAGACGCTTTTGGTTGTTTTCCTCGATGACTTCTTCCAGCACTTTGAGCAGCCTGTCGAACCGCGGCTTGGTCACTTCCTCCGGCGCCTGTTCCATGACGGCAGCCGGTGTACCAATACGGGGTGAGTAGATGAAGGTGAAAGCGCTGTCGAATCCGACCTTGCGCACGACATCCAACGTTTCTTCAAAATCCTCCTCGGTCTCACCTGGGAAGCCTACGATGATGTCGGTCGTCAGAGATATGCCGGGCACGGCGGCCTGCAATGCTTCCGCCCGTTCCAGATACCGCGCTTTATCATAATGCCGGTTCATGCGGTGCAGCAGTTCCGAACTGCCGGACTGCAGCGGCAGATGAAAGTGCGGCATCAGCTGCGGAATGTCCCGCATGGCCTGGATCAGATCATCAGAGAGATCCTTCGGATGGGACGTCATGAAGCGGATCCGCTCGATCCCCTCGATCTCGGCAATCTTGTATAATAGTTCTGCAAAGGTGATAGGTTCCTCCAGGCCGCGGCCATAGGAATTGACATTCTGCCCCAGCAGCTGGATCTCCTTGACACCGTCCGCCGCCAGGTCCCGGATCTCCTTGAGGATCTCTTCAGGCTTCCGGCTGCGCTCCCGCCCGCGTACATAGGGAACGATGCAGTATGTGCAGAAATTGTCGCATCCGAACATGATATTGACCGATGCCTTGAAACCGAATTTGCGCAGCGAGGGCAGGTCCTCCACGATCTCACCATGTGCCTGCCAGATATCGATGATGCGGCTGCCGCTTTCTTCCATGGTCGCCAGCAATTCCGCGAATTTGTAGATATTATGCGTGCCGAAGATCAAGTCCACCTGCGGATAAGATTTCTGGATCTTCTCCAGCACTGCGTCCTCCTGCATCATGCAGCCGCACAGACAGATCTTCAGATTCGGATTCTGCTTTTTGAACCCCTTCAGATAGCCCAGCTTGCCATATACCTTCTGCTCCGCGTTTTCCCGGACGCAGCAGGTGTTGTAGATGACCAGATCCGCATCTTTTTCTCTTGCAGCTTCACGGTATCCGATGTACTCCAGGATCCCCCGCAGTTTTTCAGAATCACGGGCGTTCATCTGACAGCCCATGGTGGTGATGCTGTAGGTGCGGGTCTTACCAGACTCTGTTTGCTCCTGCTCCAGTGCCTCCTTGAGCAGGTCCATAAAATGATACTGCCGCTCCGGCTCTTTTTCGGGCGCCGGGCGTGTCATGTCGATCGTCATATACGTCTCTTTCTATAGTTGTAATACACTGCGCAGGAAACCGGTCTTTTGTTCTATGCAGCAGGTCTCCAGCCAGTGTGTAAATTCTTCTTTGTCATAATACACGACCGGTTCCTTCTTCTCGGTCCGGAACGTGTGCAGGCCTTCCTGCTCCATCCGTCCAGGCAGGAAGTCGCCCTCTTTGGGGATACGGCAGTTTTTAGCCGTTGCTTTTCGCTTTTTTACAGGTCCCAACGTATCAGCCAGGGACTTGTGGATGATGGAGTCTGATTCAGGCAGATAATAATACTGCTCCGGATCCGACAGATAATGGAACAGCAGGCGATGCATCACCGGGACCGTCAGGAACAATACCGGGCTGAAGGCCTCGGTCCTGAAGTGCAGCACGTCGGTCCCTTTCTTATCCAGAGGCAGATCCGTCTCCAAAGACAGAGGCAGCGCTTCCGCCAGCACGATCCGCAGTTTCAGCGTGTCCACGCCGGTCCCGCATACGGACATCTCTTCCACTGCCGTTTTCTGCAACCGATCCAGAAAAGCATCGATCCGCAGCAGACGCGGGATATTGAGGATATCCTCATAATTGTGCAGGAGCAGGACCTTTTCCAGATCCGGATCCTGCTGCAGCGCGTACGTTTCGAAGACTTCGATCAATTCTCCTCCACTGAACACATCCTCCCGATCGACACCGATCGCACGCTCGATGGTCTTCAGACGGCAGTTCTCCCATCCGAAAAGGGTCTGATAGGGGCGGTATCTGCGCAGCAGATCGACGGACTCCACCGCAGGCCACGGCGCCGTGCTATGCATCATCTTCCGACGGCTCTCCATGAAGGGAAAATCGAACATATCCCCATTGAACGTCACGACCCGGTCCGCATCGCTGAGACGGCCGCAGAACGCATCGATGATCTCGGGTTCATCCCGCAGATCAGAGGCCAGATGCTGCTCCAAAAAGAACTGACCGCCCTCATAATACAGGAATCCTGTCAGATACACGCTGTCGTAGGTACGGCTGAAACCCGTGGTCTCGATATCCATGAAGAAGACCTTCTCCGGATCACCCAAACGTGCGATGTGTTCCAGCCACTCCGCCTTTTCTTCAGCCATCAGAACGACTGGCCTTTTGATGATCTTCATGTCTCCTCCTTATCCCGAAACCTTTGGTGTTTCGTAATGTGCATACAGAGTTATTATAACATAACTGTGCCATATCCGCAATAAAAAAGGAGCTGTTCGATGGAACAACTCCTCATGATCTGAAAACCGTTTATTTCTTTATGAAGACATAGTCCTGTCCGTCTGCCTGATAAGAAAGTTCATTTCCTTTGCGGGTGAATACGGTTGGCTCGTCATCGTATGTGATGGTGACTTTGTCACCCTCTTCTTTCCAAGTACCGGACTCATCATCTTCTCCCGCCAGTTTCATGACAGCAGTACCGTCCTCCTTCAGTTCGAGGATCATGAACTCGTCGATCGATTTCATGCCGAACATGGCGAGAAGATCATCCAAAGTCGTGCCGTCACCATATTGTTCCAACATTTCTGTGAAAGCTTCTTCGACAGTCTGTCCGCCGATCGTTTTGACGATATAGGTGCCGGCAGCACTGGAACTCTTGCTGCAGCCTGCAAGCACAGCAACCATAAGAAGGGTCACTAATGTGAACGTGGTAATACGTTTCATAAATCAATTCTCCTTTTAGTCTGATCAGAACTTTTCATCAGAAGTTCTTTATTATGTTTATATCATATTGTTTTCGCAATAGCAACATAATACAAAGTGCCCCTTTGATCGATGAGGAGCACTTGATCTTATCATTTCATCGGTTCAGGATCTGGGAAAACAGTACCTGATATCGTTTCGGACAGATGCTGCGCAAGTCCTTGAGTGCCTCGACTGCTGTCTTCTTCTCCCGGAACAAGGCATACACTGTTGGCCCGCTTCCACTCATCATGACCCCTTGAGCACCATGACTGCGCAGGCGCTCTTTCAGCCAGACCAGGATTGGAAACTTTTCCAACGCTGCCGGTTCCAGAAGATTGACCATTTCCCTGCCGACCGCATCCAGGTCCCCGGCCGCGATGGCTTGTTCCATGGCCTGTTCATCCGGGCGCCGGGTAATGATCTGCTGATCGAACATTTGATAGGACCAGGGTGTAGAAATACCGAAGGACGGTTTGACCAGTATCACATAGGCGAAGGGCATGGGCACTTTCAGCCTTTGTATGACCTCTCCGCGGCCGCGGGCAAAACATGTGCCTCCGACGATGCAGAATGGCACGTCGGACCCCAGTTCCTGGCCGATCTGCATCAGCTGATTGGTCTTCAGCCCCAGGCCGTACAGGCGGTTCATGCCTTTGATCACGGCAGCCGTATCAGCACTGCCGCCGGCCAGTCCCGCCGCGATGGGGATGCGTTTCTCCATGCGGATATGCAGGCCTCCATCCAGGCCGAACCGCTCTCTCATAAGGATGGCGGCACGATACGCGATGTTGCGGTCATCCGCGCCGAGAAAAGGGATGTTGCACTCCATGGTGACCTCGTCACCCTCGGTACGCGTGAGCCACACGTCATCCCAAAGACGGATGGATTGCATGATCATGCTGACCTCGTGGAACCCATCCTCGCGTTTAGGCCCGACGTCCAGTGTCAGATTGATCTTGGCATAGCCCCGGCTGTATTCCTGTTTTTCTTGAAAATGATTCATGATGGATCAACGGAACACGTCAATAACGTCTTTACAGGATCTCGACGAGTTCTCCAGCCTCCTCTTTTGCGCGCGGCATATTTCAGTCCTCGCAGGATGTCTGACGTTATTCACCCGTCTCTTCAGAAGGATCGGGTTCCGGTTCGTCCGGGATGCTTTCACTGCTGGACTCTGATTCACTGCTGGACTCCGGTTCACTGCTGGACTCCGGTTCACTGCTGGACTCCGGCTCGCTGGAAGATTCCGACTCACTGGAAGACTCCGACTCACTGCTGGACTCCGATTCACTGGAAGATTCCGGCTCACTGCTTGAGGATTCCGGCTCGCTGCTCTCTTCTTTTTCTTCTGGATAGAACTCGGAGAAATAGACGACCTGCTCCAGCGTACCGCCGGTGACCGTGACCTTCATGGTCACATCGTAGTATCCCGGCGTGACCAATGTGATACTGTAGGTTCCCGGATACAACGAAGCACGCAGCGGTGCAGTACCATAGTAGGAACCATCGATATAAACAGCGGATCCGGACACGGCGGACGTGATGGAAACAGAAGTCGTACTATTGACCATCTGGATCAAAACGCGCTGATACGGCTGTCCGACCGTGATATCCTTCGTATAATCACTATATCCAGGCGCGGTCGCGACCAACTGATGCTCGCCATACGCAAGCTCGATGGTCTCACCCGCCACATAAGAAGTACCATCGATGGTGATGCTGGCAGACTCCGGATCAGCGACCAGTTTGACCGCTCCGGTGCGTTCCGAAGATTCCGGCAGGTTCAGTGTACGTACCTCTCCGCCGACGATGAAGACTTTCGCGGTGTACAGTGTGGAACCGTTTTTCGTGATCGTGACCGTGTTCAGGCCCTCAAGCACGTCGACCGGACCCATGATGGAAGAGACGTCCTGTACCGTGCTTTTCGCTCCGGTCGCGGACGTAACGGTCAGCATGCCGCCCACATAACTGCTGGTATTCTTCAGCTCCAACTGACCCGTATTATATGTAACATAGATCGTATAGATGTGGCCGTCCAGGATCTTAGCCGTAAATACCTGTTGCTGCGTCAGATTCTGGATCCCGAAATCCTCGCCCTGATACAGGCAGACCACATGCTCATCGATGGAATAGGCGACACCGGAAACCGTCAGCACATGATCCTCGATCACAGCGCCGTACGCATTGGTCAATTCTGAGGCTTCAGCCGTCAGACGGAACAGATCGATCTTGCCGTTCGCCGCATTGAACTGGACATCCACGATCTGGCCGCGGTGCAGATTGCTGACGGCGATTTCGGTTCCATACTGGTCCGTGATCTTTTCGGCACGGCTGAGGTCGAAATCCGTAGTGGATTCCGTCAGTGCTGAATAGACAGTGACTTTGCCGTTCACGCCATCGATCTGCTCGATGACACCGACGACTTCCGCACCCTCATAGACTTCTTCCGGAGCAACCTCGCTCGCGGATTCAGCCGCGTTTTGTTTCTTCTTGTTTTTCTGTGCGTTGCGCATATGATTGAAGACCGCAAATACGATCAGGCAGACAACGACCAAAGTACATGCCGCGATGATCGAAAGGTTTCGGATCAACCGTCTGAGACGCTTTCTGTACATTTCAGACCCGGAATCTTCCTCGGGATCCTCATCATCCCAGTCATCATCCTCGTCCTCATCCTCTTCCGGTTCGGGAACCTGGGGTCCCGGCTCCTGTACCGGTGGGATATAGACCGGTGTGTCGACAGGCGCGTCCAGTCCGCCCTCGATCTTGATCGTGGGTTCGGACGGCAGGTCCGCGGCGGGTTCCGCTGCAGCTTCTACAGGCGGCTCCGCCTGCGTTGGCTCTTCTTCCAGACCCGAAAACAGATCCAGCGCGTTCTCCTCATCGTTGATTTTATCATTACCGGGCAGATCCGCTGCCCAATGCTCATTCTCCATAGATTTGGCCTTTCTATATCATGATCGCTAAAATATGATTATAACATATTCTGGTCGTTTTTCAAATCTTTTTCAGTCCTATTGGAAACGGCCGCTTTCCAAAAGCTTCCGCGCCACCTCCAGCAAGAATTCCCGACGGTTCAGCGTCGGGTCCTCCAAGGTCTGTTCCAGCAGCAGCTGCAGGACGCGTCCGATCGCGGGTCCTCGTTCGAACCCAAGATCGATCAGATCCTGGCCACTGACAACCAATTGTTTCAGACTGACCGGATCCCCGTTTTGGATCATTTCTTCAAACATGAGCCGGCTTTGCTGTATGATCTTAAGTTCAGCCTGGCCGTACTCCGGATTTTTGGCCTTAGCATCCGCTTCCTGTACCTTCAGAAGATCCAGATACAAATCCTGCCCGATCGCCGCTGTGATCCGCCGGATAAAGCGATGGCTCAGGACCGGATGTGATTCATGATACCGGATCAGCGACAGGATCCGGAATTTACTGTTATTGTCGAATTTGAGCCGGTTCAGCACACGGCCGGCAAGTACGACGCCCTCTTCCACGTGGCCGACGAAATGATCTATACCTCTCGTATCCACAGAGTGCGCAGAAGGTTTGCCGATATCATGCAGAAGCATGGTCCAACGCAGGACCGGATCTGCTTCGATGCAGCATACCGTACGGACCGTATGCTCCGCTACGGTATACAGATGATACGGATGGTTCTGACTGGTTTCGACCATGGCCGTCCATTCCGGGATGATATACTGCATCAGACCGGTATCATGGATCTGGCGGATGACTTCCGGATGCCCTGAGATGAGGATCTTTGTCATCTCATCCCGAATGCGCTCCCAACTGACATGCCGGATGAGATCTTTGAGCAGTCCGATGGCACGATAGGTCACCGGATCGATGGAAAAACCCAACTGCGCGGAAAACCTGAGTGCGCGAAGCATGCGCAGCGCATCCTCCTGAAAACGATCCGCAGGGTTGCCGACGCAGCGCACGACACCTAGCTCCAGATCTTTCAGCCCCTGGTACATATCGACCAGACCTGTATCCGGATGGTAAGCCATGGCATTGATGGTAAAATCACGCCGCAGCAGATCCTCTTTGAGATTGGAAGAAAACGCCACCTGGTCCGGCCGCCGATGGTCGGAATAGTTTCCGTCGACCCGATACGTGGTGACCTCATAACTCTCGCCGCCGCGCCGTACCGTGACCGTTCCGTGTTTGATCCCCGTGTCGAAAGTATACGGAAAAAGAGCCTTGACATCCTCAGGGCGGGCTGAGGTAGTGATATCCCAGTCCTTCGGCTTGCGTCCCATCAATGAATCCCTGACGCAGCCACCAACGATGTAGGCTTCGAATCCGGCCTGACCCAGCGCACGGATGATCTCATGAACTGCTTCCGGAAGGTTGATCGTTTTCATGTAGGCTCCTTTTTTCTCATTCAGAGTCATTATACTATATGAAACGTCTTTTGACAATTCTCGATTCTCCATCTTCCGCATTGACAATCCACTTTGAAATATTATTTTTTCGTTACAAAACCTTCTCTTGTTGCTTTTGTGGAAAATGTAATATATAATTTAAAAAATTCGCTTGAATCTGACGGTGGCACAAAAAGAATGCGTTTCGCATCGAGAGGTATCATAACAATGGATCATATCGATTCTGAAATCCTGCAGTTGCTGCAGAAGAATGCTCGTATCTCTTTATCAGAGATCAGCAGTCATGTCAATCTGTCAGTGTCCGCAGTCAGCGAGCGGCTGAAGAAACTCGAGCAGTCAGAGCTGATCCTGCGTTACACGACGATCCTCAACCCTTTGTCGTTCGGCAAACATCTGGAAGTCTACGTCATCCTGCTTTTGGACCCCGGTTTTGATGCCGCGGCCATGGAAGCATTCACGGCGCAGGAACCGGACATCCTGGAGTATCATTGTTTTGCCGGTGGCAGCGATGCTCTTATCAAGATCTATACGGAAGGGACCGCTTCCTTGAACAGCATCCTGGGCCGTCTGCGCAGGCTGCCGGGGATCGGACGGCTGGTCGTACATATCGTCACGGGTTCTCCCAAGAACGATCCTTCCGTAAAACCAATTTCATAAGGAGATCGATCCTATGCAAACATTATCCATCCAGTCCCTGCTTCAGAGCAATGCTTACCCTGGCCGCGGAATCATCATCGGTCGTACGCCGGACGGAGCTCAGGCTGTTTGCGCCTATTTCATCATGGGCCGTAGTGTCAACAGCCGCAACCGCGTTTTCGTGGAAGATGGTGAGGGCATCCGTACCCAAGCTTTCGATCCATCCAAACTGGTCGACCCCAGCCTGATCATCTACGCGCCGGTCCGTGTCCTTGGCAACAAGACCATCGTCACCAATGGTGACCAGACCGATACCATCTACGAAATGATGGATCATCAGATGACGTTCGAGCAGGCTCTGCGCACCCGCTGCTTCGAACCCGACGCACCCAACTACACACCGCGTATCTCCGGCATCATGCACATCGAAAATGGTCAGTATAATTATGCGCTGTCCATCCTGAAGTCCGACAATGGGGATCCGGAGGGCTGTGACCGCTTCACTTTTGCTTTCAGCAACGCCAAAGCCGGCGAAGGACGCTTCCTGCACACCTATATGGGCGACGGGGATCCTCTGCCCAGCTTTGAAGGCGAGCCGGAACGCATCGCGATCGAAGGCGACATCGATACCTTCACAAACCTCCTGTGGGAAAACCTCAACGAGGACAACAAGGTCTCTTTGTTCGTACGCTACATCGATATCGCGACCGGCAAGTATGAATCCCGCATCGTCAATAAAAACAAATAAACAAGGAGCTCACGTATGAAAGAATTCGAACTCAAGTATGGATGCAACCCTAATCAGAAACCGTCCCGCGTTTTCATGGAAGAAGGCGAACTGCCGATCAAGATCCTGAACGGACGTCCTGGTTATATCAACCTGCTGGATGCCTTCAACGGCTGGCAGTTGGTCTCTGAACTGAAACGTGCCACGGGTCTTCCGGCCGCAACGTCTTTCAAGCACGTCTCCCCCGCCGGCGCCGCTGTCGGTCTGCCGCTGGATGACACGCTGCGCAAGATCTACTGGGTCGACGATCTGAAAGTCACAATGACGCCTCTGGCCTGCGCTTATGCCCGTGCCCGCGGTGCGGATCGTATGTCCTCCTTCGGCGATTTCATTTCTCTGTCGGATCCTTGCGATTACGCTACAGCCCGCATCATCAGCCGCGAAGTTTCTGACGGTATCATCGCACCTGGCTATGAGCCAAAAGCGTTGGAACTCCTGAAAAAGAAAAAACAAGGCGGCTATTGTGTCATCGAGATCGATCCTGCCTACAAACCCGCTCCCCTGGAGCGCAAACAGGTCTTCGGCGTGACCTTCGAACAGGGCCGCAACGAACTGGTCATCAACGATGAATTCTTTGCCAATATCGTAACTGAGAACAAGGACCTTCCGGACAGCGCCAAGATGGATCTGGCGATCGCCATGATCACGCTGAAATACACCCAGTCCAACTCCGTATGCTATGCTGTCGGCGGACAGGCCATCGGCATCGGCGCCGGTCAGCAGAGCCGTATCCACTGCACACGTCTGGCCGGTCAGAAGGCAGACAACTGGTGGCTGCGCCAGAGCCCGCAGGTCATGGGGCTGCAGTTCATCGATAAGATCGGCCGCGCAGACCGCGATAACGCGATCGACCTGTACATCGGCGACGATTACATGGATGTCCTGGCGGATGGTGTCTGGGAGAAGACCTTCAAGGTCAAGCCCGCTGTCTTCACCCGCGAAGAGAAACGTGCGTGGCTGGACAAGCTGCATGACGTGGCCCTTGGTTCCGATGCTTTCTTCCCCTTCGGCGATAATATCGAACGTGCTTTCAAGAGCGGTGTCAAGTACGTGGCAGAGCCCGGCGGCTCCGTCCGTGATGACAACGTGATCCAGTCCTGCAACGACCACGATATGGTCATGGCGTTCACAGGACTTAGATTGTTCCATCATTAATTAATTGAGAAAAAAACACCCTCTGGAAAAACGCGGCAGTGGCCGCTGACCATTTCCAGAGGGTGTTTTTTTCTTTTTTTGTCTAAGACAGAGGTTTTACTTATTTTTGGTTTCGCTTTGGATAATTGTATTTAAAAAGAAATGCCTTTTGAACATGAATCTCAATGTAAAAAGCTGTGCAGATGCACAGCTTTTTGATTTTTCATGATCTTCAGATCAGGTTTTTGATCGCTTCTTCGACCGCTTCCATATCCGCTGTCGGCTCAAAGCGTGCAACGAAATTGCCTTCACGATCGATCAGGAATTTCGTGAAATTCCATTTGATCTTGTTGTTGTTCTCGAAATCCGGATCCATCTTCGCCAGCATGCCGCTCATGAATTTACCGGTCTCGCTGTCACCAAAACCCTGGAACTTGCCGACTTCTTCCAGCCACTGATAGAGAGGAATAGTGTCGTCTCCATTGACTTCGATCTTAGCGAACTGCGGGAAGGTGATGCCAAAACGGCCGGTGCAGAAGGTGTGGATCTCTTCCTCGGTACCCGGTGCCTGCGCGCCAAACTGGTTGCAGGGGAAATCCAGGATCTCCAGGCCCTTTTCATGATAGGCATCATACAGTTCCTGCAGTGGCTGATACTGCGGTGTAAAACCGCACTGGGTAGCTGTGTTGACGACCAAAACGACTTTGCCTTTATAGTCCGCCAAAGTGACGTCGCTGCCATCCATGGCTTTGACTGTAAAATCATACAGGTTCATGTTAATCCTCCTTTTATGACGTTAATACGTTGTATGCAATATTATGTGGCATAAAGTATTGTTTGTCAAACCCTATTCAGCATCTGCTCTGCGCAAGCGCAGCAGCCGTTTCATCAGATCCGAACCGCCGCGGCCAAAATGATCCATCAGCTCCGCATAGGCGTCGTACAACACGTCGTACCGCTCCGTCTGTGCCGGATCCGGATGGATGGTCTGACGGGCTTGTCCCGCTAAAGCCCGGATGGCCTGATGCACATCCGCGTAACCTGAACCCTCTTGTCCTGCTGCGGCAGCCCCAAGGATGGCCGCTCCAAGCGCGCACGCCTGATCGCTTGCCGCCAGCTCCACCGTCCGGCCCAGCACGTCCGCATAGACCTGCACCAGGAAGGGATTCTTGCGTGGGATGCCCCCGCCCAGCACGATGCGGCGGATCGGCACACCCGCGTTTTCATAACTGTCGATGATGGCCCGCGTACCAAAAGCCGTCGCCTCGATCAGGCACAAATAGATATCCTCAGGACGGGTCTTGAGGTTCAGCCCAAGGATCAGGCCGCTGAGGTCGAAATCCATGAGCGGAGAACGTACGCCGCCCATCCAGTCCAGAGCGATCAGGCCGGAGGCTCCGGCACGATATCCCTCCAGTTTCCGGCACAGCAGTTCATGCACAGAAATGCCTTGTTCCGCCGCTTCCGCCTCATACGACGCCGGGACCATATGCTCCATGAACCAGGCGAACAGGTCGCCCACACAGGACTGACCTGCCTCACTGCCATAGTAATCCGGTAGGATCCCCCACTTGACCACACCCTGCATGCCTGGCACCGAGATCGTATCTTCGGTAAGCAAAAGGTGGCAGGAGGAAGTACCCATCACGATCATCATCTCGTTGGGATCATCGATGCCGCCGCCGGGCATGCTGCAGTGCGCATCGATCGCCGGTACGGATACGGGCGTACCCGCGCGGAGGCCCAAAACATCCGCCATCTGCTCCGTCAAAAGTCCGGCACGGCCGCCGGGAGGCAGCACCGGCAGATCATACTTATCCCGGATGAAGTGCTCCATACGCGGATCCAGAGCTTTGAAGAACGCTTCTGACGGGAATCCATACTCGTGATGATGCAAGGCTTTGTAACCGGCCGCACTCGTCGAAGTCGACAGGTTATCCGTAAGGATCCAGGTCAGCCAGTCCATGACCTCCAGGAAATAATCGGCCGCCTCATAGACTTCAGGCGCCTTGTGCAGCGTCTCCAGCACCTTGGGCGTCGCCCACTCGGCCGAGACTTTGCCCCCGTACATCTGCACCCAGGGTTCTCCTAAAGCACGGCCCTTTTGATCGATCTCGAGCGCCTCTTCTTCTCCCGCGTGATGCTTCCACAACTTGATCCACGCATGGGGTTCCGAGGCGAACCTTTCCGTCAGGCATAAAGGCGTCTTATCCTTGTACACGGGCAGGATCGAAGCGGACGTTACATCCATGCCGATGCCCACGACCTGTTCTGGCCGCACACCACTCTCCTCCATGACACCTCGAACTGTATGGAGTAGTCCATCGATGTAATCCTGCGGTTGCTGCAGGGCGAACTTATCCGGCAGCGGTGTGACTCCATCGGGCAGCACGCTCTCCATGACCGCATGCGGATAGGGGTAGATACAGGATGCCACTTCCCTGCCGTCGGTCATCGAGACCAGTTCCGCACGGACCGACAGTGTGCCGTAGTCCAGTCCGATCGTATACTTTTCCATTCTTGACTCCTTGCATTTATAGAATGTCGTATCCATTCAGACCGATGCCGCGGGATCTCCGATCGTCATGGTAAACTTCTCCCATGGGATATCCACCTGCGCGCCTTCATTGATAAGTGCGTCTACATGCATCATCAGTGGGAATTCTTCCAGTGATACGATGCCCTTTTCCGCCAGGCGGCGTACCGCCCGCGCAGTCCGCGTCGCGATGACCACCGATTCCAGCGTGACGCCGGAGAGTTCCTCCATGGCTTCTTCATAGGTCAGACCGCGGCCAAGCAATGTGCCGATACGCCGCGTCCTGCCGCCGTAGATCGTAACGTACAGGTCCCCTCCACCGAAGATCAGATTCTCAGGACCGCCGCCGATGAGCTGGATGAGGCGGGTCATCTCCCTGAGGCTCTGCCCGAATAAGGCCGCCTGCGAATTGTAATGGATCGCACCGACGCGGCCGTCCCGCTTCTCCGCAAGGCCGACTGCCAGCGAAACACCAAGCGCGTAAGCATTCTTCATGGCCACGGCGCATTCCACGCCCACGACGTCCGTAGACAGGCTGACATGATAATACGGGCACGCGAAAGTCTCTTTCAAGAAACGCAGGGTTTCCATGTTTCGGCCGCAGAACGCCACATGGGAATCATCATGATCCGCCAGTTCATAGCTGGTGCAGGGTCCGCCGATCGCGTTGATGTCCAGATGCTTTCCTTCTGGCAGATGCTGTTCCATGAGGATGGGATACGGGATCAGATCCCCCTCCTCTGTGTCCATCATGCCCTTAGTGACCGAGATCAGCGGCGCGTTTTCCGGCAGGATCGGCAGGATCTTCTCCATGAACCAGTCCAGTCCGAAGCTGGAGACACCGTTCAGTACGATATCGGCCCCCTCCAGGGCTTCTTCGACCTCTTCGATCTGATAGTACCGGATCCCTTTGGGCAGGGTGCGTTTGAGATTCAGATGGTAGTCCGACTTGCGCAGTTCATCGATGATCTGCCTGTCGAGGGGCGTTCCGACCAGACGGACTTCGTGGCCGTTCTCACGCACCGGAAATGTCAGCGCTGAAGCCATCTGGCCCGCACCGATAAAAGTCAAAACACGCATGGGTATGTTCCTCCTATAATACGAAGACCCCGCCGGACACTGCCGGCGGGATCGATGCGGATCAAAAATGATCTTACTTCTTGTACATAGGACCGAAGTTCTTGCAGGCTCTGTAATCTGCACCTTCTTTGTCCATACCGAACGCATTCCAGGCCGCCGGACGGAAAATGTCCTCTTCCGGTACGTTGTGCATGCAGACCGGGATACGCAGGATCGAGCACAGAGCGATCAGGTCGGCACCAATGTGGCCATAGGAGATCGCGCCATGGTTGGCACCCCAGTTGTTCATGACGCTGTACGCATCTTTGAACGGACCTTCCTTACCGTCGCAGCGCGGTGCGAACCAGGTGCACGGCCAGGTGTAGTCAGTACGCTTCCACAGGGTGTCGGAGACTTCTTCCGGAAGCTCGACCGTCCAGCCTTCCGCGATCTGCAGGACAGGGCCCTGTCCATGGATCAGGTTCAGACGGATCATGGTCGCCGGCATCTCTGCACGAGTCTCATAACGGGAAGAATATCCGCCGCCACGGAAATAGCCGAAGTCGGCCGGGCACCACTCGGTGGCTGCCATGATGGCATCCTGGTCTTCCGGAGTGACTTCCCACCACTTCTTCATTTCGGGCTCGCCCTTCTCGTTCTTCGCGCGGCCGTTGGCATCCAGGCAGGCTGCACCGGAGTTGATCAGGTGGATAAAACCATTGGAATCCTTCGCATGGCCTTCGATGTCATAACCGGTCACGCGCTTGACAGAGTTGGCGCTCCAGTAGGTACGGACATCGGCAAAGATCTGCGCACGGTTGGTCAGGAGCTTCATGAACAGCATGCCAAGGCCATTCAGGATATCATTCTCTGTGGCCAGGATGTACGGCTCACGCGCGCCGTTCCAGTCGAAGGAAGTATTGAGCAGCGCTTCCGGGAAGTCACAGTTCGGATAGAAGTCCGTCCACTGACGCTGGCCCTGGAAACCGGCAGCGATGGCATTGTGGCCGACCATCTCTTCTTCGCAGCCTTCCGGCAGGTTCTTGTTGCCGTTCATGAGGTCTTTGATGATGCACATCATCTTGACGACGAAGTCCCACTTATCTTTGACCATCGGACGGTCACGCAGCTCTTCCGGGTTCTTATCGAAGCCCATGATGCACTTCTCTTTGACCCAAGCCATGGCTTTGTCATATTCAGCCTGCTCATAGATACCTTCTGTCATGCGGCGGATGATCTCGACCTCATCGACAGATTCGACACGCATGCCCAGATACTCTTCGATGAAGTTCTGGTCCATGATGGAGCCGCCGATACCCATGGTGACGGAACCGATCTGCAGATAGCTCTTACCACGCATGGTGGCAGCGGCGACAGCGGCACGTCCGAAGCGCAGCAGCTTCTCTTTGACGTCTTCCGTGATCGGATCATCATTGGCGTCCAGTACTTCATGGCCATAGATGCCGAATGCCGGCAGGCCCTTCTGCGCATGGGTCGCCAGGACGGATGCCAGATAAACGGCACCGGGACGCTCGGTACCATTGAAGCCCCATACGGCCTTGATGGTATTGCGGTCCATGTCCATGGTCTCGGAACCATAGCACCAGCACGGTGTAACGGTAACAGTGATATCTACACCGGCCTTCTTGAATTTCTCGGCGCAGGCGGCGCTTTCAGCAACGCGGCCGATGGTGGTGTCCGCGATGATGACCTTGACGGGTTCACCGTTGGAATAGCACAGATTCTCTTCGTACAGCTTCTTCACGGCATTGGCCATGCCCATGGTCTGATCTTCCAAAGATTCACGGACCTTCAAGGGGCCTCTGCGTCCATCGATCGTAGGACGGATACCGATGACCGGATACTCACCGACGTATCTGTTTTCTGCCATAAGTGTATTTCCTCCTTATCATTTGAAACGTGCCGGGCGGCATGTTTCATATCCACATAAGATATTACAATTGTACCATCGAAACGTTTCGCAGTCAATCCGGTTTATAGAAAACTCACAAAATAACAGGTCATAGATCGATCGTAGGATCAGTGGCCATCAGCAGGACCGTTGCCTCACACCAGCATCCCGTCTCATATACACCGCCGATCTTATCATAGCCTTCCCAGTCCGAGGTACTGACGCGTTCGCACATGAAACCGGGCGGCACCGAGGCGGTGTGATCATAGTTCCACAGCGGCCGGTTGGCACGGGAGAGATATTGGGTGATATTGCGGACGGTCTCCTCTCCGATCCTGCGATACAAAGGTCGATCCGCATACTTGGCAAGCCTGAACATGGCGGATCCTGAGAATGTGCAGGGACCCGGCGCGCCATGTTTGTTCTGCACGTTGGCCCAGACGGCACCTGTCGAATGCATGCCTGCCTGACCGAACATGCTTTGCGCCGGGAATGGATAATCATAGGCCATGACCCAGGTCGCGTATACATCCGCAGCACGCACGGCGGCCTCCAGCCATCTCTTTTCACCGGTGATCTCATACAAGGATACAAAGCTTTCCAGCACAGCATAGGCACTTTCCGAATCCGGCGCGGACAGGATCTCACCGGGACCGCCGCCTATCAGACCCGTGCGGACATAGGTGCGGTCCAATACTTCCGCGATCGCGCAGGCGGTCTCACGGTACGACGGTTCATCAAAATACGCGGCAGCCAGCAGAAGCCCAGCCGGCACCAGTCCACCGGCACAAGAGCCGCCCACAAGGATCTCCTCGGTCTCCACGTCAATGAACTGCCCTACCTGCCCATAGCGCCTAAACAGGCGTACAAAGGCATCCGCCGCTTTCCTCAGGCCTTGCACCCAGGACGTCTCCGGGATATCCCGCCGCTGTTTCATCAGCAGCAGGATCTGTGCTGCGAAATACAGGGCATCCGCGTTTTTGCGCACCATGGTAAAAGCCTTGTTGTCGATATCGGCAAAATCATCACCGAAGATCCGTGTCCCATCGGAGATCCCATAAAAGAATCCGGAGGGTGCCTGCATCACGCGGAACATGAAGCCCATCGTCTGTTTCGCCCGGTCGCGGGAGACCGGATTGCCGCCCCGGTACAATGCATACGCAGGATTGATGCAGCCGACCCAGCCCGTCTGCCAGATGCTGTACAGGTTCGTCCCCTCTCCGCACATGTAGAATCCCGGATCCTTCAGCCAGTTATATGTGTTATACTTCTGCTCGACCAGGCGGAACCCGCCCTTCAGTGTCGGGATACCGCCTAATTTGGGCTCTACGATCCTCCGCGGACCTGCCAAGGGATCGATACGGTGCATCAGTTGTACGACGATATGGAAGAAATCCTCCAATCGCGGGCAATCGAAGCGGTATTGTTCTACGGTCAAGGACGCCGTCTGTCCCTTTTGCATCCTTCCTGGGGTATCTTCGCAAGGCACCGTCGAGCTGATCTTCCCGAAACGGTACATACCGTCCGCACGGACGATGGGGTCCATCACAGTCACTTCCAGGCCTTCCGCGGACTCCCGGAGTACGATCCCGTTTTCTCCAAGGGCGCCTTCGGCAGACCTGCATTCATAAAGCAACGCCTGTCCTATGCCCACGCTCCTGTCGTACCAGAACACGCCGGGCACGGCACTGTCACCAGCCCTGAGCGAGATCACACTCTCCTCCGCATCCCGCGAAAAATGTGGGATATCGGTCGAAGTGATCGGCGGATCCAAAGCGCGATCTTCTTGTGTGAACATCGGCGCATAGGGCACCTTTTGGATGCGGAACCGATTTCCATCATAGACCGCGGCAGGTACCAGCAGATAATCTTCCCGGCACCATCGTGTATCGCGGAACGTCAGATACAGGCTTATATCCTGCATTTCATCCTCCGCCGTAAAGGTCAAAGTACAGCGCTCTCCCGCAAGGCCGGCTTCTTCTGTATACACAGAACCCCATGAGAGCCGGCAGGCCTCATGAGGTTCTTTTTTCTGTGAGTTTTCGGACCACAGATACAATCCGTATGTTGGTTTCAGCAAAGCTCTTCTACGATCCCTTCCAGGAGTTCTTTCTTCTCCTCCATATCATGGACCAATTTGAACTGGGTGCGCGCACGGTCCAGATTATGCTCCGGACGCGCGGTCTTGAAGTAAACATCTCCATCCAGATAGTCCGTCAGGAAACGCATACCGGTCTCGAAAGTGATGACCATAGCGCCGGTCAGGAGGCAATGTTTCTCCTCCTCAGTGAGTCGGTCCGCCGTCGTGGACAGATAACCTTCTGTATAGGCACGGAACAGTTCCGGATCCACATCCACCTTGGAAAGATCGGTCTCATCCTCCAGCGCATGGGTCGCGCCAAAGCGGATACTATCACCATAATCGTACAGAGCACTGCCCGGCATGACCGTATCCAGATCCACGATGCAAACGCTTTCACCGGTCGTTTTATCCATCAGGATGTTGTTGATCTTGGTATCATTATGGGTCACGCGCAGCGGCAGACGGCCGTCCGCGATGCGGTCCACGATCTCATGGGCCAGGCCTTCATGTGCCAGAACGAAATCGATCTCCGGCCGGCAGGAGGCGGCTCTGCCCTTGACGTCCGCTTCCAGTGACTTGCGGAACGTTTCGAAACGTTTTACGGTATTGTGGAAATTCGGGATCACTTCATGCAGAGTCTCCGCCGGAAAACCGGAAAGATCCGCCATGAATTTACCAAACGCGGCGCCGGAGGAACGGAACATGTCCGCGGTTTCTGCCAGATCATAACTCATGGTATCCGGGATCAGGTAGCAAGCGCGCCACACACCGCCTTCCTCATCTGTATACGTCCAGCCTCCATCCTTGACCGGTATGAAAGTCAATGTGCCTCTTTCCGCATCGCCGCCTTCCGCCAACAGTTTTTTACGCAGAAACTCTGTGACGTGCACAGCGTTCTCCATCAACCCCTCCGGATCCGGAAAGATCGCGGTATTGAGGCGCTGCAGGACAACGTCGGGAGTTCCGCCCGCAAACTGTACGCGGATCGTATCATTGATATGGCCGGAACCAAAAGCTTTAGCTTCGGTCACTGTATCGTTGAGTTGAAACTGATCGATGATCTTCTGCACATCCATATATATCTCTCCCTCGATGTTTTCTTGGCAATACTCTGTGTTCTCATTGTAGACGGTGCGGTGTGGATTGTCAAGTTCAGCTGCATCTGCTATAATCACTTCAGAACATTGAAGGAGCATAAGACCATGATCTCAAATATACATACACACTCCACTTTCTGCGATGGCCACGACACGCCGGAGGCCTTGGTCCAAACGGCACTCGACAAGGGGCTGATCGCCCTTGGCTTCTCCGGACACAGCTACACCCCTTTTGATTCCTATGCAGGTATGACGCCGGAGATCGTCACCCTGTACCGTGCAGAGGTCCGTCGCCTGCAAAGGGTCTATGCCGACCGGATCAGCATCTATCTTGGTATCGAGCAGGATCTGGATTCGGATTTGGATGACCTGGACTGGGAGTACCGCATCGGCAGCGTCCATTTCATAAAGCGCGGCCCGTCGTATTATCCGATCGATGCCCATCCTGACAATATACACGAGATGCTGGATACTTTGTACGATGGTCAGATCCTGCCCATGGTCGAGGAATATTGCGGACGCGTGCTTGGCATGTTCGAGACGATGCGGCCCGATATCATCGGTCATTTTGATCTGTACCGCAAGTTCAACGATAAGCAGCACTATCTGGACGAGACCGATGCCCGGTATCAGGATCTGGTATGCGATACCCTTCAGACGCTTGTCCGCAAAGGGGTTCTGCTGGAGGTCAACCTGGGCGGCATGGCCAACGGATATACCCTGGAGCCTTACCCATCTGTATCTCTGCTGCGGTTTTTACAAAAAGAAAAAGCGCGGCTCATCATCACTACAGACTGTCACCGCGCACCTTATCTTGATTATCATTACAACGAAACAGTAGCATTATTACAGCAGCTTGGTTTTCCTTCCATGGTCGTCATGGGCAGAAACGGATTCGAAGAAGTCCCTCTTTGATGAGGGACTTTTTCTTATGGCATATCCAGCATGTAATACTCATTCGTCTGACTGAGCATCTCGCGGTCGCCGGTCACCTGTCCGACCATGATCGCGTCTTCTTCTTTGATGTCCACGTCTTCCACGAGCAGCGACTGCGGTCCGATAAAGATCGTATGCGGCTGCTCTTTTCCGTTGATGAACACCGAACTCCACTCAGTAAAATTATCGCCCTTCACCGTAAGTGTTCGGGTCTCCTGATTATACAATGCTTCTGTCAGCACGACTTCTTTCGTACCGAACTGCATATCACTGGTCACGTAGGGATTCTTGCCGGAATATATGATCTGGTTGCCATAGAGCATGTCATATTCCAGAGTCTTCAGGTCATCCTGGTATGTATCCGCGTTGATCTCCCGCAACTGGTGCAGTTTTGTCAGTACGCCATTGTCCATATGCAGTTTTTCCATGACATAGGATGACAGCTGATAGGCTTCCATATCCTTCTTCTCTTTCGGGATATACACGCCTGAAGTCCATATCACGTACTCCGTCTGATACAGTGTTTCATTGTCCATATCCGAACCCATGAAGGGGAAGTCCGGCAGATGATCGCCGTACAGGACCAAAATGGAAGGTTCATGCCGTTTGGCCAAAGCCGTGGTCAGCTCCTTCAGAAAATCATCCATCTGACGGATCTGATTGAGATAATACTCAAACGCTGTGATCTCCGTCTCCGTCCACTCCTCCAACTGACAGTCGGTGACCTTGACCAATTTATATCCTTCGACCTCTTCCTCAGGATACTTACCATGCCCTTGTACGGAGATGGTATATACCAGATCCTGATTCTCTGTAGAATCCAGCACCTGCAGGATCTGATCGGTAAGGATCTTGTCCTTGGCCCATCCCAACGGGTTGATCTGTATGCCCTGCATATACTCGATCGAAGTGAATGTATCGAAGCCCAGGTTTGGATAGACCTTATTGCGCAGGTAGAAACTGCCTTTATTGTTGTGGATCATGTGGCTGGTATAGCCTCTTTCGCGCATATTATACGCCATGGATTCACAGGTCTCGTTCTGTAGGATCGTGCTGAACGGGTATTCACCGGGGCCGAAATAATCCAGGTTCATGCCGGTCAGAAGCTCAAATTCCGTGTTGGCCGTACCCGCACCGAAGGAGGGTACCGTCAGGTATCCGGAACAGCAGTCCTCTTTCAAAGACTGGTAGAATGGTACAGGCGACGTCGAAAACGTCATTCCTTTCAGATGCGTGGGATCAAAGAAAGATTCCAGCTGCAGATAGATGACATTGGGCGTGCCCTGCGTCGCCTTTTCACTGACGGGCTGCTCTGTCACCTTTTTACCTTTATGTTTTCTCTGCTCTTCCATGCCCAGCATCTTGGCGATATCCCGCACATTACGGGCAGAATAGGTCCCAGGCTTTCCAACGCCGCGCACAAAGACGCTTTCTGAAAACATGGTCACGAACCCATATTGACGATAGGCGTCTACGATATTGGGGATATTCGTCGCCAGGACCCCTTTGGATACGTATAAGAAAGCCAGATAGGTAACCATGCCTGCGATCGAAAGGACGGCTGCTCCACCGCGGAACGGACGGCGCTTCCACTTAGGTGACTTGCGGTACAGCACCACCATGCCGAAGATGATCAGCGCCACAAAGACGACCACTAATATGATCTGCCACAGTTTCAGATATACGGTGATGATCGATTTGACCGATTTCAACACCAGAATGTCACTGAAAGAAAACGGTGTCGATCGGAAGAACAATACGATACAGTTGCCCGCACCCAACAGGAACCAGATGAGGGCGATCAGTGCGGTCGCGAAGACCCGCTTGGAGAAGAACATCGCCAACGACAAAGTCCCTGCCACGATCAAAACATTGAACAGGAACAGATGCGGCATGGTGAACATGTGCACGATGGCCTTGACCAAAGAATGACGGCTCAGGATCTCGATCACGAGGTTCAGTAATCCTGCCATGACCAGTGTGCTTACGACCGGCCGTTTCTCCATCATTACCGCGATGGAACTTCCCACTTTTTTGAGCTTTTTCATGAAAACAAAGTCCTTTCCAGGCCCGATCAAGGCACTGTACAGATTTCGGGACGCTTCAACAGTCCCATGCGATGCAGACAATAGGCGTCTGACCATGCGGACCCTTCGGTGCGCCAGGAAGCGGCGCCGAACCAATCCAGGCTCTCATCGCAGTTATGTACCTGTCCAAAGGTATTGATACGGTTTCCGAACACGATCAAGGGCAGGCTCTGTTTTCCCTTTTCCAAAGATACATAAGTTACATACGGTGCCAAAGCGGAACGGACATCCAGGCCCACTTTCCACAAGGGCGTGCGGAACTTGGTCGCCTGCACGCGCAGGCGGCAGGTCTCCGGCACTTCCACCGGGATCTGATAGACTACGTTCCCGCCGTAAAACGGCAATCCCTGTGTACACCAATCACCAAAATACAACAAACGGACCGCATCTGTCAAGACGCACTTTGTCCCTTGCACCCGCACGCCAAAGTCCCCCAGCAGATAGCAGCTTTCCAGATCTGTCTTTGCGGTAAACGGCAGGCTGATCTCCAACAAATGAGTGCCTGGCGTCAGATCCGGGAACGCGATGGTCTCGATCGCCTTATCGACATAATACCCGGTTGCTTCCTCCGTGGAGACCGGTGCTCCATCCAGCCAGATCATGGAATCCGCCCGATTTTCCAGGGCCAAAGACAAGTCATTGGCCTGTACCTCGGACTCGATGGTATACCGCAGCCAGACACGATGTCCTACAGTATCATCCATGGGCATCATATAGGGTTGATAGTCCTTCGTCATGCGCAAGGGATATCCAAACTCGTCTCGAAGCGCCCGATCGATCCTGAGGATCTCCTCTGTCGGCTGATAAGCTGTCTCATCATAGCGCCATTCCGCCCGATCCAGCAGGAGGACGTTCGGCTCTTCCAAAGTGACAGGAACCGCGTCCGGCACGAACAGTTCTATACCGTTTTCCGGCACGGGATGCAGGTCCAGCACCTCAGACGGCTGATCGACTCCCTTCCAAGGTTCCAGGTACAGGAGAACGCTGTCATGTGCATACATGCGGATATCAAGCAGCGTGCAGCCCGCCTGATGACCGGCCGCCAGTGGACGGATCTCCCCTGTCCATGTATCGTACAGCGTCAATGACCAGCTGCCGCGGATCTTCAGCCGCAAGGCTTCTTCCTTTGGCTGATCCTTGTCGGCCATGGGCGTTCCATGGGCCAGGAACAGCCACCTACCCTCTCCATCCTGCCGATACTGATGCAGCAGGTGGTCGGTGTGCATGCCGGCCTTTTTTTCACTTTGAGATATGATCTCGATCTCACGCCAGGGCTCAAGGGCTTTCAGGACACGCGTCTTGGTAAATGGGATGACCGGGCAGTCCTTAAGGATCTGCTGTGGCAATGGAGACGGTTCGGCATCTACCAGATCCGGGCAGCCGCCCAGGACACATACCGTGCCGCCGGCTTCAAGGTACCGCTGCAGGAGCTCCAGCGTCGACCGACGTATCGTCTTCATATCTGGCAGGACCAGTACGTCGTAGCGCATCTGTCCGATCTGCGCCTGTACAGGATCTGCGGTTACGGAACAAACAAGGTCTTTCATCAGACCTTCACTGATATAATCAAAATCCAGTCCATCGAAGAGCAACCAGCGGTTCAGGTCCGCAAAATGCTCTTCCATTTCCTGCTGCACCGCTCCGGTCCTGTCATTAGGACCATAGTACAGCCAAAAACTCTCGATGGGATGCAGCACACCGATCCGCACCTTAGGCGTTCCACGGGTCAGTGCTGTATTGAGTCTGGCAAAATGATCCTCGACCTGTTTGTATTCTTTATACCAGGGCGACTGATAGCCGATGCTCGCCGGATAGTCTCTCTTGGCCTCACCGGCCATGCGCATCCACGTGAGGTGATGGACTCGGGTGGTGACGCCCAGTGCCGCCTGCCAGTCTCCCTGCAGCACGTGGCCGCGGAATTCGAAATCCCAGTTGGTGACGCCGTACAGTTCACTGGTCACACCCGGGCAGCCCAGCTGATGCGAAGCGCTTTGCGCCTGTTTGGCCGTGGTATACTCTCTGCGGTCGCACAGCATGTCGATGCCCGGCAGACCGAAGCCGCGGTAGGAGCGCATGGCTTCTCCCAGCATCGCCGTCTGGCTGCGCAGGGTAGGTTCTTCCATCATATGACCCGTCAGAAGCAGTCCATGGGCCTGGCACCAGGCACCGACCGTATCCGCAAAAGCCTTGGCGAACCGCTCGCAAACATGATCATGATAGCGGTAACGTACGACGGAGACCTGCCCGTCCGCGCGTTCCCAAAACAGTTCTGGCAGATGGTCCAGCAGGCTCATCCCGTAAGCTACCTGGAAACTTTCTTCCAGATCATCGGTGAAGGGGATGCGGACGTCTGTACAGGACGCACTGTCCGGCAATGTCTGCTTACGGGAGAACTGCGGTTCATCCGTAAAGATCGCGGGAATGGTATCGCCGAAATCCTGCTGATACCGCGCCGCGTAGGCATCATGCGTCAGACGGACGAAGGCTTGGATCGCCTCTGGTTTCAACGTATCAACATAGCTTTGGTCGTTCCACCAGGCTTGCCTATCGGCCAGGACCAGATAGGCATAGCGATCTGCAGGCGCTCCTGCCGCGGCCCGATGATAGGAAACGAGCAGGCCTTCTTCCAGTTCCACCGTATAGCGGGCCATCTCATAGAATACATCGTGCGTCAAAGCCATGCCCGGCTCGAAAGGTACAGCTCCATCGACCTGATCGGCCGTAAAGATCAACTCTTTCTGTGCGAACTGCGGATCTTGCGTGACGATACCTGCCCCGGCACCGGAGGGCCATCGATCCTCATCATAGAGCCAGTGCTTCAGGCCGCAACGTTTCGCTTCATCCAGCGCCGCATCCATCATCCGGAAGAACTCTTCACTCAAATAGGGTGTGTCCAGACCGGTGCGCACATGGCTGTGGAATCCGCCCATACCCATATCGCGGAACATATGTACCTGTTCCCGGATCATCTCCTCTTCGAGGCGGGTATTCCACGCCCAAAAGGGAGCGCCACGGTACACAGCCGCAGGGTCACGGAACGATTCCGCCTGCAGCTTTTGATTATCATTCTCAGGATACAGTTTCATTGGGTACTTCCTTCCAGAGGATATCCGCATCCTCACGCGGTTTTTCATAATATCCGGGACGGATCCCGGCAGATGCAAATCCCACTTTACTGTACAATCTACGGGCCGGCATATTGGAGACCCGGACTTCAAGCGTCTGATACAAGATGCCCAAACAGCGGCACAGGCGGTCCATCTCCCACAACAGCGCTTCTCCGATCTTCTGGTTGCGGCAGTCCGGCCGCACCGCCACGTTGGTGATATGCGCTTCGTCGAAGATCTGCCAGAAACCGGCATAGCCGCAGACCGCACCATCCAGAACGGCCACGATATAATGTGCCTTATGTTCTCCCTCCAGTTCATGCAGCATGGACTCCCTGGACCAGGGCTGTGAAAAAGATACGTTTTCGATCGCAAGCACCTGATCCACGTCCTCCACCTGCATCGGACGCAGAGACAGACCTTCTCTCATGACTGCTCCGCCCGCAGACGGGCTTCCCGCTCCCGTTCTGCCTGCGGTTTACGCAGATACTCGATCTCGACCTTAGCTCCGGGGATCGGTTGTATACCCTGCCGGATCAGGCTTTCAGCCAACGCACAGGCGGCCGCCGGTCTGAGTTGATTCAGATGTGCTGGGGCTATGTCAAAAGCCGTACCGCCCGCTTCTTCCGTCACCGTCCGGGTATCGCCCACCAGGACCGCCGGACGATCCAGCTGCTCAAGGAAGGCGATCAGCGCCGCCGCCGGCACCACGTCAGGACCGAACAGGCTGCATAATGCATCATCTTTGCACTCATAGACCGCCGTATAGACCTGGTGCCTGCGGGCATCCATGACCGGGACGATCAGTTCCTTGTGACCGGCCAGGTTGTAGGCCAGCACTTCCAATGTGGACAGCGGCAGCACTGGTTTCTGCCAGCCCATGCTCAGCCCTTTGACAGTAGCCGCACCGATACGCAGGCCGGTAAAAGAGCCAGGACCTTTTGTAAACGTCAAAAGATCCAGTTCACGACCATCCATCCCCGCTTGCCGAAGGACTTCCTCCACCATGGGCATCAAAGTCTGGGAATGCGTCAGTCCATTGGCCACAGCCTCTTCCGCGACGATGACTCCATCACAATATACGGCGGCACCGGCTGTTTTCGCCGCTGCTTCGATCGCTAAGATCTTCATAGTACGTTCTCCTTCCGGATCGTGATGGACCGACAGTCCGGTCCTTCTTCAGGACGTTTTTCGATGGTGATCCACACCGCATCTTCGGGCATTTCCTCCCGCAGCTGGTCCGCCCACTCGATCAGGCAGACGCCCCTGCCCTCGATGTACTCGTCGAAACCAATATCATATAAGCTGTCCCCATCTGGCAGCCGATAGATGTCAAAATGATAAAACGGGAGCCGTCCTTCATATTCCCGTACGATCGTGAACGTGGGACTGACGACGTCCTCAGTCACACCAAGGCCGGCTGCGAACCCTTTGGCAAAGGCGGTCTTTCCTACGCCGAGATCGCCCTGAAGGCAGAACACCTGCCCACTTTTTGCCTCGGACGCGAGCTCCGATGCCAGTGCTCTCGTCTCTGCTTCACTGTATGTGATCTGTTGTTTCATAAAGCTCTCCATTAGTGGTTTTTACCTGCTGATTTTACCACATCGGCCATTGAAACACAAGATGCCCATCCGATTCCCCTCAGGGTCCGGACGGGCATTTTCTTTATATGTTATATCGATCAGTCGAACACATGGCCGGCGGCCGTCGAAGGCTGGAAGATCCGCTCAACCTGCTCCGCCGTCAGCGTCACACCGAAGACTTCCTGGTAATAGTTGATGGCTTCCTGTGTCACGTCGATATCCGCAAACACTTCAGGATACGCCGTCTTGGCCAGCCACAGCAGGGTGACTGGGGTATCGGCGCCAGGCGTATAGCTGCGATACATGCCCAGAGGCATCTTGAAAGCCTGTTGGTTTTTGACCGCTTCGATCTCGCTCCAGTCATAGTCCGCGACCGTGTTGGCGTACAGGTCTTCCGGCTTCGCGGTATTGAAATTCGTGATGAAGATCAGATCCGGATCCCAACTATAGATCTGTTCCATGCTGACAGAGGCAGAATTATCATTGGACAGTTCTTTGGAAACATTGATCGCGCCGATGGCGTCCGCCCAGAACTGACCGAAGAATTTCTCACCGGAGGTGGCGATGGCAGCTTCACTGTACTGGAACAGGAAGAAGGCTCTTCTTCTCTCCTCTTCCGGGATGTCCTTGACCCGCTCCTGCACCATCGCATAGATCTCATTGCTCTTCTTGCTGACGATCTCGTACTTATCGTTTTCCGGGAAGATCTCGGACAGCAGCAGGATCCACTGGTTCAGGGTCTCGATGGTATTGTACTCCCATTTGTTGACGGAGATGGCAATGCCAGGGATGCCGGCGTTTTTCAGTTTCTCACCGATCTCCGCGCTGGATGCACTGTAGAAGACGATGTCAGGCTCCAGTTTCATCAGCTCTTCGATATTGACATCAGAGCCATCCGTGAAAGCGGTGGATGCGTTGAGGATCTCAGGGTACAGTTCTCCCAATAAGGAATTCTGGGCAGCGGTCATGCTGGCCGGCGCCATACCCACGATCTTTTCAGCGGAATCAAAGAAGATGGTCAGAACGGAGGGCATCGGATAAATGTCCGCCACGACGATCCGGTCGATCTGAGCCGGGATCTCGACTTCGTTGCCGGCATGATCCGTGACCGTACGGGTCGCGGAAGCTTCTTCTGCAGGTGCTTCCTCTTCTGCGGATGCCTCTTCCTCTGCCGGCGCCTCAGGCGCTTCTTTTTCTTCTGTCTGTGCGGCAGAAGTCTCTGTTTCTTCCTTCGCGGTGCTCTCATCCTTGTTCGCGGCACATCCTGCCACGGAAATGATGAGCATCAGTACCAGTACAAGGCTGAGCAAACGTGTTACGTGTTTCATGGTTTTACCTTTCTTTATGACGTTTTCAGTTCGTCCCGGATCAGATCCGGGATATCGGACCGATAGATACGACCGGAAAAGCCTTCGTGCGGCCAGGGAACAAAAGTGCAATGCTGTGGGACCAGCGGTCGATACAAGGGATCCGCAATCACGACCGATGCATTTTGCAGATGAGGCAGGATCTCCTCTTCATCTCGCGCTTCGATGACACGATCGGCGACCGGGCGGCGCGGTTCCGTCGCACACACGACCTTGACTTCCAAGCCATGCTCCCGGCGGAGCTGCTCTGCGAGCGACAGAGACTGGATCCCTTCACCGATGATCACGACCGACCCGGTACGTGCCGGCTGCGGGACGAATCGATCCTTCCCATCAGCGGCCGCTGCGGTCAGCGCATGACAAAGCGCCTCTGTCTGTGCCGCCCCGAAAGGCAGTCCCACGACCCATGGAATGCCGAAACGGTCTTTCAGGATCCGTGCGGCCTCCATACCGCTCTCGGAGACCACAAGGTCGACGTCTGCGGATCCAGCCTGCCGGATATGCTTCAGGGTGTCCCCCATCGCCCAGCGGCTCGTGATCTCGATTCCATGTGCCTCCAGCACTTGGACCAACGAACGATCCATGCCGCCGATCGAGAAGTCCAGCGGTGTCAGACCGAGGATGTTGATCCGCACCTTGCCTGCCGGCTTCTTGTCAGTCGGTACCCCGACTATACGGCGGGCCAGACAGACAAAGGCCTGGGACACGCCCCAGATGTAGCTGTGCATACCGTTGGTGGGGATGCCGAAAGTGGGGATCCCGGTCGCCTGCTCGATCTCCATGGCCAACGCTTCGAAATCCGTGCCGATCATCATGGGGATGGGACTGCCGGCCAGCGCTATGAAGGCAGGATGCACCTCATTTGCCGTGTCGATGATATCGCTCACCCAACGGCTGTCGTCGCCCATGATGGCTTCCATCTCACTGACAGCGGAGATGTACACCATGCTGTCCATATCGTACCAGCGCGGTTCATCATGGGTGTTATATGTGGAATTGCAGCCAGACGCATCGTGGATGACCGTCATGCCGCCCAGTTCATACAAAGCGGATGCCACGCCGGACGCATCGGACGCATACGTCGAAATGATACTGGCTGTCTGTCTGGATGTCCGGCTCATACGCATACCCCGCACCCCAGGCCTTTGATCTGGATCAAGGCTCGGGTATCTTTTTCTTTTTCCAGGCTTTCGGCCATCTGCCGCATCATGGCCCGGATACCGGCATAACCATACTGCCCGTCATCCTCCACGATGTTCACAAAATACGGTGTATTTGCGAAATACGCGGCTTTCTGGCCGATCGCCAGGATCTTTTCCTCCTGCTCTCTGGGCAGAAGGCGCATCTTAGGATGTACCGTGGCCATCAGTTTCAGGTCCGGTGCATGCTCCTTCAGCCAGTCGAAATCATTCTTTTCCACGCCGGATACGCTGTCCAGGAAGACCGTCTCTACGCGGAAGCCATGGGTCAGCAGCAATCTGGCCAGGCTCAACGGTCGATTGGTGGCCGTATAATCGATCCAGACCGTTGTTGTTCCTACGGTTTCCTTCGCTTTCGCGATCTCCTCTTCACAGGCCGTGATCTCCGCCTCATGGTTCAGAGAAGCGATGCCGCATCTTCCAGCTGCTTCATCCAGCGTCATGCGGATCTCCTTATAACCATAACTGTTTGGCAGGTACAAATGCTGCTGTCCCAGTTTCTGCTCCAGCATATCGCCGGCCGGCTTAGCCGCCGGATTCCAGCTGATGTTCCAAGCAGCTGTGCCCATCGTTTGATAATCCTCGTACGTGGGCATATCATAGATATCCTGCACCGTCCAGCCCGCACCGCGCAGCATACGCACCAGGTCGCCGTCCTCTGCCATCCGCGGGTTATTGCCGATGACGTTGACCTTATGCGGGTCCATCGTCTGCCCCGGCCGGATCAGGCTGTAGAGCTGTCTGCGCATCAATTGATCCGGTGTAAGACCGCTCTTGCGCATAATGGGATTCATATAACAATCTGTAAAGTCCACGTCCGGGAA